>JAAYCL010000014.1 GCA_012729785.1 Chlamydiota bacterium
CCGGCTCCCCCGCTCCAGGTGGGAAGGGCCTTGCGGAACGCGTACAGGACGAGCAGGGCCGCGGGGAGTTCCGGGTAGATCAGGTTGGCGTAGAAGATCACCGGCGGGGTGAGGACGACCGCCGCCATGGCCAGCAGAGGGGGGACGAGCGGCACGCAGCCGGGTCGGTCCAAAGAGGCCCGGCCACCGACCAGGTCGACGCAGAGGAGCCAGGTGTTGACGGCGAGGAGGGCGGCGAGGAGGTTCATAAAGAGGAGAACCGCCGCCCGTGGCGAAACACCGAGGCGCACGGCGAGGGCGTAGACCGGCGCGATGAGGATCGGAAGGCCGGGGGTGTGGATGGAGTAGATCTCCCTTCGTTCCCAGTCCTTCCGGGCGCCGTGCCCCTCGCACCGCGGCACGCCGAAGAAGCGGCCGTGCTCCTCGGTTCGGTTGTTGAAGAGATTGAAATCCCGGTCGAACGCGACGCTGTGCGCGAGGAGGAGGTACGACGGCTCGTCGCCGGTGAGGAACCGCGCCTGCCCGGGCCCCTCCGCGCCGAACGACACCAACCGCATCCTGGCAAGGGAGAAGATCGCCAACGAGACGGCGAATACGCCGACGGCGGCGAGACGGAGGCGCGGCGCCATTCCTGATCCCTCCCGGGTGCCCGGCCGGCACACAGGGAACCCCGCGCGGCGTGGGGGCGCGCCGTCCGCCATTCCCGCCTCGACGGAAGCGGGCGTCAACGGCGGGTGCGGTCCGGCCCGTCCGTGCGAGCGGGATTTTACCATACTAGGCGACGCGCCCGGATGGTAGAATTGCCCCCGATGGAACTTGTCCGACGGGACTGTCGCCATATGCGGTGGGACCGGCCATGTGCGCCGCATAAGGCCGAGGGTGCGCGCTGCCGCGGGTGCGGCCACTACGATCCGGTGGGGAAGCGGATCCTCGTCATCAAGCTCGACGCGCTGGGCGACGTGCTGCGGACCACCTGCATCCTCCCCGCCCTGCGAACAATCCATCCCTCGGCGCAGGTCACATGGATAACCCTCCCCGCCGCGATGCCGCTGCTCGAGCATAACCCGTTCATAGACCGGGTGATCCCGTACGGCGCCGAGGCGCTCGCGATGTTGCGCGTCGAGCGGTTCGACATCTCACTCTGTCTCGACGCGGCCCCGCGGAGCGCCGCGCTCGGGAGCCTCGCGCGGGCGGGGGAGAAGCGCGGGTTCCGCCTCGACGCCAGGGGCAGGGTGGCGCCGATCGGCGCGGAGGCCCGCGCCTGGCTCATGATGGGGCTCTTCGACGACGCGAAGAAGGCCAACCGCCGCACCTATCAGGAGATCGTGATGGGGATCAGCGGCCTCGCCGGGTTGCGCCAGGAGATCGTCGTGGCGCTCTCCGACGAGGAGAGGGAATTCGCCCGCCGTTTCGCCGCTCGGAAGGGACTCGCGCCCGGCGGGCGGGGGCGCGCGATCGTCGGCGTCAACACGGGGAGCGGGAGCCGCTGGCCGATGAAGCAGTGGCCGGCGGCCCTCTGCGCGGACCTGGTGCGGCGGCTCGCCGGGCTTCGCGGGACGCGGGTGCTCCTGTTCGGCGGGGAGGAGGAGAAGGCGAGGAACGCCGCGATACGGAACGCCGCGGGGGCGGCGCTGGTCGACACCGGGTGCGGCAACAGCCTCCGGGAGTTCATCGCGCTCGTCGGACTCTGCGACCTTCTCGTCTCGAGCGACAGTCTCGGGCTCCACGTCGCCCTCGGTTTCGGCAAGAAGGTCGTGGGGCTTTTCGGGCCGACCTCCTCCGCGGAGATCGACGTCTATGGGCGCGGGGTGAAGATCGTTTCAGACGCGGACTGCGCCTGCTGCTATCTCCGCGCGTGCGAACGCCGTCCTTCCTGCATGGCGCGGATCTCCCCCTCGGCCGTCTTCGAAGCGGTTCAAGGTCTTCTGAACCGGTGACCGCGGCGCCGCGCAGGCGGGCTGGAGAGCGCTGCCGATGAAGACGATGGCGTTGATCCCCACGTACAACGAGGCCTCCTCGATCCTCCCCCTGGTACGCGAGATCGTCGAGCAGGCAAGGGATATCGAGGTGCTGGTCGTGGACGACAACTCGCCCGACGGCACCTGGCGGCTCGTGGAGGAGGAGGCCCGGGCCGTCCCGCGCGTGCACCTCCTGCGCAGGCGCGACAGGCGCGGGCGGGGGCTCGCGGGCGCCGAGGGGTTCCGTCGGGCGCTTGAGGAGCGGGCGGACCGGATCGTGGAGATGGACGGGGACGGCTCGCACGACCCCGCGTTCATTCCCGACCTCCTGCGCGCGGCCGGGTCGGCGGGACTGGTGATCGGGTCGCGATACGTTCCCGGGGGGAGGGAGGAGGGGAGGAGCCGCTTCCGGAGGGCAATGAGCGCGCTCGCCCGGCGCTATCTGCGAACCGTGCTCGGCGTGCGGGTGAAGGACCCGACCTCGGGGTTCAGATGCTACACCCGGGAGACGCTCGCGGCCATCACCGCCGAGCCGCTCCGGGCGCGCGACCCGTTCATCATCGCGGAGACGCTCTACCGGTGCGCGCGCAGCGGCATCCGGATCGTCGAGGTGCCGATCGTGTTTCGCGACCGCAGAGCCGGGCAGTCGAAACTCCGGGCCGGGACGCCGCTGCGCTACCTCGTCTCGGCGATACGGCTCAGGGCCTCGGGGTTCGGCCCTCGGGACAGGGGGATCGCATGAGGCGCGGGGAACGGCCGGTCGTCGTGGGGGTCGTCGGGGCGTCGCGCCCGGATCGGCGGGCCGCGCGAAACGCATACGAGGTGGGGCGGCTCGTCGCGCGGCGGGGGGCGGCGCTCATCTGCGGGGGGCTCGGCGGCGTGATGGCGGAGGCCGCGCGCGGCGCCCGCGAGGAGGGAGGCCTCACCATCGGCGTGCTCCCGGGGGACGACCGAAGCCGGGCCAACCCCCACATCTCCGTCCCGATCGTGACCGGGATGGGCTACGCGCGGAACATCGTGATCGTGCGCTCCGCGCATGCGATCATCGCCATCGGGGGCTCCTACGGCACGCTCTCGGAGATCGCCTACGCCTTGAATCTCGGCGTCCCGATCGTCGGGCTCGGGACGTGGGAGATCGGGAGCATCGACCGGGGCGGGGCCGGGTTCCCCACGGCGGAGACGCCGGAGGAGGCGGTGGAGAAGGCGTTCGCGGGGATCTGATGCGATGTCAAACGAACTGATCGGGCTGTCGATGCGCCGCGTGGTCCCGGCGGGCGGCGGTTACGCGGTCTTCCTCCGGGGCAATGAGAAGACCTTCGTGATCTATGTCGACGGGGAGGTGGGGGCCGCCATCTCCCTCTACAGGGCGGGCGCCCCGCGTTCCCGTCCGCTCACGCACGATCTCCTGCTCAGCATCCTCAAGGGGCTCGAGATAGACGTCGAGAAGGTGGTGATCAACGACCTCAGGGACAACACCTTCTTCGCGCGCCTGTTCCTGCAGGACAACGGGGCCTCGGGGAAGAGGATATTCGAGATCGACGCGCGGCCGAGCGACTGCCTCGCCGTCGCCCTGCTCAGCGGAGCGAGGATCTACGCGGCGCCGCATGTCCTCGAGGCGGCGGGGGACGCACCCGAGCCGCCCGCGGAGGGGGGCGGCTGAAGAGGGTCAGGGGGGCGTCTTCGCCCCTCCGCGGTTCCGCCTCGCCAGGGCGCTGAAGACGCAGCCGCAGTAGTTCTGCCGGTAGATCCCGAGGGCCCGGCTCATCCGGCAGCTCTCCCCGTACCCGTCCCCCTTCTTGAAGTCCGCATCGAGGAATTCGACGCCGTGCAGCGCCCCGGCTTCCCGGCCCAGCCGGTTGACGAGGGCGGCGTTCTTGTGGGGGCTTACGGTGAGCGTGGTCCCGAACCGCTCGAAACCGCGTGCCGCCGCGGCGCGGGCCGTCTCCTCGAGCCGCATGCGGATGCAGCGGGCGCACCGCGCCCCCCCCTCAGGCTCCCGATCGAGTTTCTTGACGATGTCGAACCAGTCGCGGGGGCGGTACGGGGGGACGATGAGCGGCAGCGACGAGTCGCGGCAGTGGCGGGAGGCCTCGGCGAGCCGCCGCGCGTGTTCCGCGGGGGGGTGGATGTTCGGATTGAAGAAGTAGCCGGTCACGGCGTGGCCGACGGAGAGGACCCTGATGACATGCGTCGAGCAGGGGGCGCAGCAGATATGGAGGAGCAGCCGCGTCGCGGGCACGTGTGTTGCCTCCGTTCCGGCAGTATAGTCCATTCCGGCGCCGACCGGAACCGCTCCGGGGCCGCGGCGGCGAAAGCGCATTCGCAATTCTATGCACCGCAATAGGATGTGATATATTTCATTTTGGCGCCTGAAGCGCGCCGCATTGTGCCCGGGTTGGTATATAATATACCCCTTCGACTCTGTCATCGGTCTGTTCCATGCAAAGAATCCTCATCACCGGCGCAAGCGGTTTTCTCGGCTGGAACCTCGCGCGGAGTCTCTCGGGGACGTGCGAGCTATGGGGCACCTTCGCCTCCCATCCGGTCGATATCCCGGGGTGCCTGATGGAGCGGCTCGATCTGGAAGGAGCCGGCGATCTCACGGCCCTCGTGCGGCGCGTCCGGCCCGCCGCGGTGCTGCACGCCGCGGCGCTCGTCGACGTGGATCTTTGTGAGCGGGAGCCTGCGCGGGCGCGCAGGCTGAACGTGGAGGCGGTGGGGCGTATCGCGGAGGCAGCGGCGGAGATAGGCGCACGGCTCGTCTACTTCTCCTCGGATATGGTCTTCGACGGGACGAAGGGGATGTACACCGAGGAGGACGAGCCGTCCCCGATAAGCGTCTACGGGGAGACGAAGCTCGAGGGGGAACGGCTGGCGCTGCGGACCGCCTCCTCGAACGTCGTCGCGCGCCTGTCGCTTATGTACGGAGCGGGCCCCGCGCCGCACAGCTCCTTCCTCGGCTGGATGCGGGGCCGCCTCGAAAAGGGCGAGACGGTGAACCTCTTCACCGACCAGTACCGGACCCCGCTCTATGTCCGCGATGCGTGCCGCGCAATCGGGCGGATCCTCGCGAGGCCGGAGGCCCGCGGGGTGTACCATCTCGCGGGGCCGGAGCGGATGAACCGGTACGAGCTCGGACGGCTCGCGGCGGCGGTCTTCGGCTTCCCCGAGCGGCTTCTCAACCCGGTGCGGATGGACGAGATGCAGGGGCTTATGCCGAGGCCGAAAGACAACTCGATGGACAACCGGAAGGCGGCGCGGGAACTCGGCATGCAGTTCACGAAGGCGGCGGACGGTCTTGGGGCGGTGGCCCGGGAGGCGGCTGGATGAGGCGGTATTTGCCGCGGAGGCTCGTGCCGATACTGATGTACCACCGCATGGGGAGCATCGGCCGCCCGTCGCGCTCCTGGCTCGAACCGGACCTCTTCGAGGAGGGGCTCGACCGATTGAAGAGGGGCGGATTCGCGGTGCTGGATCTGGCCGCGCTTGCGGAGAGGATCCGCCTGGGGGAGCGGATGCCGCGCCGCGCGGTCGCGCTCACCTTCGACGACGGGTGGCTCGACACCTACGCCGCGGCCCTCCCGATCCTCGTCCGCTTCAGGGTTCCGGCGACGGTCTTCCTCGTCTCCGGGCGGATCGGGCTGCGGGAGTATGTCGGGTGGGGCGAGATACGGGAGATGCGCAGCTGCGGGATCACGTTCGGTGCGCACACCGTGAGCCATCCGCGCCTGACCGAGATCCCCCCGGAGCAGGCGCGAGGCGAGATCGAGGATAGCAAGAAGCAACTCGAGGACGGACTGGGCGAGGAGGTCCCGACCTTCTGCTACCCGTACGGATTCTTCAACCGGGGCGTGCGCGATATGGTGCAGGCGGCAGGGTTCCGCGCGGCGTGCTGCAACACGCCCGGGCGGGGGTGGCCCGACGGCGATCCGTTCGCCCTCAAGCGCGTCTCGGTGACCTACCGGATGCGGGGCCGCGCCGCCTGGGCGGCCGCCATGTCGGGGTACTACGTTTTTTTCAAGGAGCTGCGGCGGGGGGACAAGGGGTACCTTCGATCTTCCCTCGGTCGCCGGGTCGGCGCGGCTGACCGCGCACACGGTTGCACGGAGCGGCTATGACGGCCAGGAGAACGCATATCTCGCTCAAGGAGATCCGGCGCTACGAGCTGCTCAACACCCGCGTCTGCGACCTGCCGCTGAAGATCGAGGGGCCGCTGCGGGACTGCATCCTCGCGCACTACCGGGAGCTCCAGGCGCGAAAGATACGGTTCAGGCCCCGTTTCTACCTCGGGGCCGAGATCGAGGACGGGTGGGGATGCGTGGACGGCACGATCTGCATCGAGGTGCCGTTCTACCTCGGGAACCCGGAGCTCATGGCGCTGCACAAGGAGTACTACGGTGAGGTGGAGGGGGAGGCGGAGATACTGAAGATCCTCCGCCACGAGACCGGCCATGCGATCAACTACGCCTTTCGGCTCCACGAGCGCAAGGATTGGCAGGGGATCTTCGGCGACTTCACGAAACGGTACCCGAAATGCTACCGTACGAAGCCGTGGAGCAAGAAGCACGTGCAGCACCTCGATTCCTTCTACGCGCAGCGCCACCCCGACGAGGACTGGGCGGAGTCGTTCGCCGTCTGGCTCACGCCGGGGGTCAACTGGCGCCGGTGCTACAAAGGCTGGGACGCGATCGAGAAGCTGATCTACGTCGATATCATCATGAAGCAGATCGGCGGCGTCTGCCCCGCCGCGCGCCGCATCGCCTACGACGCCCCCGCCCGGAAGGAGCGGCGCACCCTCGCGGAGTTGTACGACGTGGAGGCGGTGACCGCGCTGGGCGAGCAGGAGATGGAGGACTACATCAAGGATCTCGGACAGATCTTCCTCCGGCGGGTGCGCCGCAGGGAGTACCACGTTGCCGCCGCCGACTTCCTCACCCGGTACCGGGAGGCGATCATCTCCGGGGTGGCCCGGTGGATACTGCACTCGAACAAGAACTCGGTGCGCAAGATCATCCGCCGCATGAAGGCGGTCTGCCGGCACTACGGGCTCGTGATGATCCGGTCGGAGGGGGCCGAGAAGCTCGCCGAGGTCACCGCGCTGGTGACATGGTACGTCATCAACGACATCTACGATTTGGATTAGTAGACGTTGTATGCAACCGGCTGCTGTCGTTGATGTTGCGCATTAATTCGTCCCTCTTCCCGCCCTTCTCGGCGCTCCACGTGTTCCTGGTTGAGGGCGTCCGCCTATGATCCCGATTCGGCCGCGGAAGTCATCGTCTCCGGCAGGATCCGGATTGGCCCTGAATAGCCTCTCCTCATCCGCGTCGGAATCGCAAAGGTAGGAGATGTATCCCGCCATCCGTTGCGCGGCATCGGCGCCGAAACGCTCCCATATCGGGGCTTCCACGGTCACGGGGTCCGGGATGCCGAGGCAGTGCAGCCGCGCGCTGCTGTACGGGTATTCCCATGCGTGCGCTACATAGTGCGCGCGCACCGGGTTCCTCTCGATGTACCTGGCACACGCCAGCAGGTAGCGTTCAATCTGGATTGGCTGAAGACCGAACCGGCCCTGCCAAAGAAGGCCCGAGGTTTGGTAGACCCTGTGGTGGTAATGCGTGTAGGCCCGGTCGAGGCCGGCCATAAAAGACGAGATCCTCCGTGGATCGGCGATCTCCAGGAGCAGATGGAAGTGCGTTCGCATCAGAACCCAGTGGTAGATGCTGAGTAGGGAGGATTCCGTGTATCGGCGAAGCAGACCTATGAAATAGGCGTAATCCTCCCCTGCACGGAACAGCGGGGCGCGGTTGTTCGTGCGGTTGTACGCGTGGAAGACAAGTGAACCGGTAAGCTGATGCCTTCTGGCTCGCGGTGGCATAGTTTCACCTCCCATCAGATTAGTCGCGAAATGAGAAAAAAGATTACAGGAGAAATTGAGACGGGGATAAATAGTTCGCAACACTCAGCGGCGGAGTATATTGGATACAACGTCCGCGTCACGGTTCTTATAAGTTGCCGGCTGAGGCGGAATGCTCGCCGTGGGTGGGACGGGGGGGGACGAATTATTGTGTAACTACAAGTGGCGGAAGTTGTTGCATACAACGTCTACTACGACTGTATGGCGACGAGGCCGGCGCGGCCGGGCAGTTCGCCCATCTCGAGCGCGCAGCGGGGGATCGTTTCCGGCCGGCCGAGCGCCTCGTCGGCGATTTCGCCCAGCATCGAGAAACAGACCCCGCGCCGCGCGAGTTCGCCGAGGAGCCGGTCGAACCAGCCCGCCCAGCCCATCCCCTCCGCCTCGGCGTGCACGGTGAGGACGTGCCTCCCCCGCGCCGAGATGCGATCGAGGTACAGGCGCGAGAGGTCATCCGGGCTCGCGCAGGCCCCCGATCCGAGAAGTTCGTCGAGTGTCGGGAGGGTGGTCGGCACCTGGAGGTGCGTCGCGGGGTAGCCGCCCATCGAGGGGAAAAACGGGCCCGTCCCGCGGCTGTCGCTGTGGTAGCGCATGCCGGTCTCGTCCTGCGCCTCGAGCTGGCGCGGCGAGCAGCTCCATCCGGGCGCGGCCGAGCAGTCGGCGTCGCGCCCGACGATCTCGCGGAAGACTGCGCACGCCGCCCCGAACTCCGCGCGCGTCTCCTCCGGCCCCATACGCGGGATCCGGTCGTGCCAGCGGACGTGGTCGTGGCCGTGGATGCCGACCTCGTGTTTCGCATCGAGAAGGTCCCTGATATGGCCCGGGAACGACCGGGCAATTTGCCGGGCGGGGAGGAGTGTGCCGGAGAGGGCCGTGCGGAGGCCGTACATCCCGACGGCGTTCGAGCGGAGCATCTTCTTCAAAAAACCCCGGCGGGTGAAGAAGCGCAGGACCGCCCTGCCGGAGTTGTCCGGGCCCATGGCGATGAAGAACGACGCGCGGACGCCGCGCCCGGCGAGGAGGTCGGCGAGGCGGGGGACCCCCTCCGCCATACCGCGATAGGTGTCGACGTCGATCTTGAGTGAAAGGACGCACAGCTTGGCGTGCATGGGCATATCGCGGCACCCCTCCGTGCCGCCTCAGGACGGCTTCCGCAACAGGACGCAGATCTCCTCACCGATGAGATAACGTTCGCCGAGATCCCCGCGCGTCTCCATCTCGATGCCCAGATCGATCGCGCGGATCGCCTGGACGAAGATCCGCTCGTTGAGCGGGGGAGGCGGGGGGGGCGGGGGCTCTTTCCGGACGAGCCAGCGATCCGCGAACGCGTCGAGCCGGCCGAGGAACGGGAGCGCGAAGCGCCGCACGGAGGCGCGGGGAGGCGTCCTCCCGGGATCGAACACCGCTTTCTCCCAGAGGAAGAAGGCCAGCTTGCACAGGGCGTTGCCGACGATCCGCGCGCGCACCACCTCGTAGCCGCCGAAGAGGGCCTCGATCTCGTCGATGGTGTAGCCGAAGCGCACGTGGCCAGCGTCCCGCATCCACCTCGCCAGATCCTCCCGTTCCGCCGGGCTGAGCTGGGAGGGGTCGTAGTCGTGCGCCTTGAAGGGGGCATTGACGTGCACGTATCCACCGGGGGCGAGGGAGGCGTCGATATTCGCCGCGAGACGCGCGTCGTCGGCAACGTGTTCCAGGACGTCCGAAACGATGACGCAGTCGAACAGCCCGAGATCGAGAGGGAGGGTCAGGTCCCGCCGCAGAAACCGCGCATTCTCGAGGCCATGCTTTCGCGCGAGGGATTCCGCGCGGGTCACGGCGTTCTCCGACAGGTCGATGCCGGTCACCTGTGTGCGCGGGTGGTGTCTGGCGAGGTAGATGCTCTTCGGCGCCCCCCACCCGCAGCCGGCGTCGAGGAGGGTTTCGGGGGCCGGGCGCACGAGCTCGAAATCGGAGAGAAAGCGCCGCAGGCGATAGTAGCCGGGAATATCCCGGCCGCCGGAGAACAGCTCGTAGAGGAACCGCTCGATGTCGGTCGGCTTCATAGAGGCAACAGCGACCGCATCGGGCCTGCGGGGTGCGCGCAAGGCCCGCGTTCGCGGGAGCCGTTCCGGGGCGCGGCTACTGCGCCAGGTCCCGGAACCACTCCCAGGTCCGGCGGACGCCCTCCTCGAGCGGGGTGGTGGCCACCACGCCGAGGATCCGCTTCATCTTCTCGACCCTGGGGACGCGGCGCTGGATATCCTCGTAGCTCTCACCGTAGATCGACTCCTTCGGGACGAGCTTGATCTTCGACTTCGCCCCGGAGACCTTGATCATCAGCTCCGCGAGGTCCCTGATGGAGGTTTCGACGTTGGTGCCGATGTTGAAGATCTCCCCCTCCGCCTCGGGTTTGAGGCCCGCGGCGACGGTTGCTCGGATGGCGTCGTCGACGTAGGTGAAGCAGCGGGTCTGGCTGCCGTCGCCGATGACCGTGACCGGCTCGTTGCGGAGGAGCTGGCCGATGAAGATGGTGAGGACGCGTCCCACGTCGATCTTGTCCAGGCGCGGGCCGTAGACGTTGAAGTAGCGGACGATCACCACGGGCAGCCCCATCTTCCGGTAGGCGTGGCAGAAATGCTCGCCGACCCCCTTGGAGGTCGAGTAGCACCAGCGGTCGATGCGGGTCGAGCCGAGCACCCGGTCGTCGTCCTCGTCCCACGGGACCTTGGGGTTGCGACCGTAGACCTCGGAGGTGGAGGTGAAGACAACCTTCTTGTTGTGCTTGTGGGCGAGGCGCAGCACGTTCTGCGTCCCGTTGATGTTGACATTGAGGACCGCGTACGGATCCGCGACATAATGCTCGACGCCCACGACCGCCGCCATATGGTAGACGAGGTCGCATTTGATGATGAGCGACTCGAGCATCTCGAGGTTGAAGACGGTGTCGTGGACGTAGTGGAACTTCGGGTGGGAAAGCACGTGCTTGATCTTGAAGGTGGAGCCGGTGTCGAGGATGAAGACCTCGTGGCCGTCCTTGAGAAACGCGTCGGTGAGGTGCGAGCCGAGAAAGCCCGCGCCGCCGGTGATGAGCACTCTCATTGCACTCTCCTTGTGGTGGTCCCCGCCGCCCGCGCACAGAGGCGCGGGTTGCGTAACATATAAGTTTACCCCAATACGGTCCCCGGGGAAACCCCAATCGTTCGGGCGACGGATCCGCCCTCCGCCGTCTCCCCCCCCTCCCGCTGCGCGCGGGTGACGCGGAGGATCCCACGCCCGGTTGCGATCTCGAGGGCGCCCGGGACGCGCGAGGGGAGGACGGTCCCCGGCGCGGCGCCGCCGGTCGGGGCCGTTTCGTCCGGTTCGGCCCACCAGACGATGAGCGTTCCGCCCGCATACGGGCTGAACGCGCCGGGGTAGGGGCGGGTGACGGCGCGTACGAGGTTGTAGATCTCCGTCGCGGGCTTGGACCAGTCTATCAGCCCGTCCTTTCGCGACCTACCTCCGAAGTATGAGGCGAGGCGCTGGTCCTGCGGGGTCTCCGGGAAGCGGCCCTGGAGCATCAGCGGCCATGTCTCGCGCATCAGATCCGCGGCTGCGGCGGTCATCCGGTCGAAAAGCGTTCGGGCGCTGTCGGAGAACTCTATCGGCACCCGCCGTTGGGCGACGATGGCGCCCCGGTCGGGCTTGAGCTCCATCCGGTGGAGCGTCACGCCGGTCTCGGTCTCGCCGCGGACGAGGACCCAGTTGACCGGGCAGCGGCCGCGGTAGCGGGGGAGAAGCGAGCCGTGCAGGTTGAACGCGCCGACGCGGGGGATGTCGAGGAGCTCCTGTTTGACCATCTGGCGGAAGTAGAAGGAGAAGATGATGTCGGGGCCGATGCGGCGCACCTTCTCCACGATCTCCGGCGCGTTCACGTCGGCCGGCTCGAGGACGGGGAGGCCGCGTTCGCGGGCGAGATCGCGGACGGAGCGGAACCAGATGGTCTCGTTCGGGCTGTCGGCGTGCGTCAGCACCAGACGCAGATCCGCTCCGGCGTCCAGCAGTTCCTTCAGACAGACATACCCGATGTCGTGGTACCCCAGTACGACGAGCTTCATCTTCCTCCGCGCTCGGGGTCAGATCCTTGATTAGTATACTACGGCACGGCGGCCGGAATGTGCGTCTATTCCCCCCCTTCGCCACAATACTAATAAATAAGGACCTGACCCCATCAGCGGTTGGATATCAGGACGAGATCGAATTTCTTGTACCGGTACTTCTCCGGCGCCATCGAGTGCGGGGGGAGCGTTCCACCCCGGGCCGCGTATTCTCCGGTGTCCAGAAGGCAGAAGACCGGCTCGGGGGAGGAGAGGTAGGCGGAGAGACGTTCCGCGTCGCCGTGCTCCGTGGCGCCGAGATACTCCACGACGCGCCCCGTGAAGAAGCCGAGCGCCAGTCGCCTGCTGAAGAGACCGTAGGTGGCGAGCCGCGCCTCCCCCACCGCCGGGGCGACCGATTCCGCGAGCCGCCGGTGATCGGCGCGCCGCGCGTCGCGCAGCGGAAGGCTCGCGACGAAGAGGGCCCACCCCGCCGCGAAGGCGACCACGATCGCCGCGAACGCCGCGGGCATCCTCCGCGAGGCGTCGAGGCGCCACAAGGCGACCGCGGCGGCCGCGGGAGCCGCGGCGGCGGCGAGCGACCTCCAGGGGAAACGGGGGAAGAGGAAGAAGGCCGCGACCGGGATCCCGACCGCCGTCGCGCATGAGAGGACGCAGATGGCGGCGGGGATGATCCGCCGCAGGCGGGGGGCGGGGGCGGCGATGAGCCGGTCCCAGTAGTCGCCCACGAGCAGCGCCGCGGCCGGGTAGAGCGGGAGCGCGTAGCGGGAATGCTTGCCGCTGCTCAGGGTGAGGAAGGCGAAGACGGCCAGAAACCACGCCGCGGGGAATCGCCGGTCGCGCGCGGGGGGCGGCGCCCACGGGACGAGGAGGAGAAAGACGCTCCACGGGAGGAAATGACCCGCGATCTCGGGCAGGTAGAACCAGAACGGCTCGGGCTTGTCGAAGCCGGTGGTGAGCCGGAGGAGGTTCTCCTTGACGACGTACATCTCCCAGAAGAACGCCCGCCCGTCGGGCCCGATGCGGACGAGGTACGGGAGGTACCATGCCGCCTGCAGCGCGGCGACGATGACGACGCCCCACGGCAGGCGCATCCGCCGGACGAGGCGGAGGCGCCGCGCCCACGCCAGGTAGGCGAGGAACACGATCGCGGGAAAGCCGAGGCCGAGCGGGCCCTTGGTGAGCGCGGCGAGTCCCGCCGCCGCATAGGCGAGGAGGAACGGGCCCGCGCGCCTCCCGTCCTCCCGTTCGCCCAGGTACAGGAAGAAGAGGGTTAGGGTCGTGAAGAAGCTGAACGTCATGTCCACCATGCAGGTCCTCGCCTCCCAGGCGAAGGCGTAGCCGGTGCACAGGACGAACCCCGCGAGGATCCCCGCCCGCGCCCCGAAGAGCCGGCGGCCGAGCGATGCGGTAAGGGCGACGCAGCCCGTCGCCGCGAGCGCGGACGGCAGGCGCGCGACGAACGGGGTGAGCCCCCCGAAGAGCTTCGCGGCGCCGGCGACGAGCCATATGAAGAGGATCGGCTTCTCGGTGAAGATGACGCCGTTGAAGCGGGGGACGACCCAGTCCCCGGAGCGGAGCATCTCCCACGCGATCTCGACGTACCAGAGGGTGTCCTTGTTCTCGAAGTCGCGCGCGCCGAGACGGAAGAGGAGGACGAAGGCGGCGGTGGCCGCGAGGAGGAACGGAAAAATCCGCGTGCGCGGGGCCGGCGTTGGGTCGTTCATCGGGCACATTCCGGAAGCGGCGCGACCCTCACGGGCTGGTCCGCTTGATCACGTAGCGCGGTCGGTTCCGGACCTCGGCGTAGATCCGGCCGATATACTCCCCGATCAGCCCCATGGCGAGGAGCTGGATGCCGACGAAGACGAACAGCACGGCGAAGAGGGTGAAGACCCCCTCGACCTCCGGGCCGGTGACGAGGCGCCTGACAAACAGGAAGATGCCGAAGAACATCCCGAGGAGCGCGATGAGGATCCCGAGCCCGCTGATGAGCTGGATCGGGAAGAGGGAGAAGCCGGTCACCAGATCAAAATTCAGTTTGAGCAGGCGCGCCAGGGTGTACTTGGAGCGGCCCTTCTTCCGCTCCTCGTGGGCGACGCCGATCTCGGTGACGGAGCTGGCGAATGAGTTGGCGAGCGTGGGGATGAAACTCGAGACCTCGTTGCAGCGCAGGATCTGGTCCACCACGACGCGCCGGTAGGCCCGAAGCATGCAGCCGTAATCCCTGAGGTAGACGCCGGTGGCGCGCTGGACGAAACGGTTCACGACCCACGACGGGATCTTCCTGAGGGGGGAGTCGCGCCGGTCCATCCGGAGGCCACCCACGATGTCGAACCCCTCTTCCATCTTGGAGACCAGCTTCGGTATCTCCTCGGGGGGGTTCTGGAGGTCGGCATCCATCGTGACGACGATCTCCCCCCTGGAGTGTTCGAGGCCGGCGAAGACGGCGGCGTGCTGCCCGTAGTTCCGGTTGAATTCGACGAGGCGCACGCGCGGGTCTCGGCGGGCGATCTCCGAGAGCAGGGCGGCGGAACGGTCGCGGCTCCCGTCGTCGACGAAGACGGCCTCGTAGCGCCTGCCGAGCGTCTCGAGCGCGTCCGTGAGGCGCCGGTACAGTACGGGGATGTTCTCTTCCTCGTTGAAGACCGGTATGACGACGGAGAGGTCGACGGGCGGAGAGGCGGGGGCCCCGGGATTCAAACTGTCGGACGCGGAACTCATTTCAGGTGCCTCGCGGCGATCTCCTTCGCCGCCGCGGCGGCGTCGTCGACGTCCGCCTCGCGCATTTTCGGATACAGCGGGAGGGAGAAGATGCGGTCGGAGACGAACTCGGTCTTCGGCAGGGTGCCGCGGCGGCAGCCGAACGCCTTCAGATAATACGGCTGGAGATGCACCGCGGGGAAATGCAGGCCGATGCCGATGTTGGCCTCGAGCATCGCCCCCATGAACCGGTCCCGGTCGATCGTGAGGCGGTCGATGTCGACGAGCACCACGAACAGATGCCAGCAGTGGCGGATCCCCTCCTCGAGGGGCGTGACGGGGAGCAGGATGCCCGGGGCCCCCGCGAGCAGGGCACGGTAGCGCGCCGCGAGGCGCGTCCGGATTTCGATGAACCCGTCGAGCTTCTTCAACTGGTGGATGCCGAGGGCCGCCTGGAGATCGGTAAGGTTGTACTTGAAGCCGGGGAAGTGGATCTCGTACTGGGGGATCTCCTTGCCGCCGTAGCGCTTCCATGCGTCCTTCTGGATGCCGTGGAACTTCAGGAGCCGCACCTTCTCCGCGAGGGCCGGGTCGTCGGTGACGAGCATCCCCCCCTCGCCGGTGGTGATGTTCTTGATCGGGTGGAAGGAGAAGACCGTCATCGCGCCGAGCGACCCTATCCGCCGCCCCCGGTATTCGGTGCCGATGGCGTGCGCGGCGTCCTCGATGACGACGAGGTTGCGGCGGCGGGCGATCTCGAGGATCCGTTCCATGTCGCACGGGTAGCCGGCGAAGTGGACCGGGATGACGGCCTTCGTGCGCGGGGTGACGGCGGCCTCGATGCAGGCGGGGTCGATGTTCAGGTCGTCGCGGATCTCCACGAAGACCGGCGTCGCGCCGACGAGGGCGACGACGTTCGCCGTCGCGGCGAAGGTCATCGAGGTGGTGATCACCTCGTCGCCGGGACCGACGCCCGCGGCGAGGAGGGCGAGGTGGAGGCCGGCGGTTGCCGAGCTGAGGGCGACGGCGTGTTTGGCGCCGACGTATTCGCAGACGTCCTGTTCGAACCGGGCGCATTTCGGGCCGGTGGTGATCCAGCCGGACCGCATCGAGTGGAGGATCTCCGCGATCTCCTCATCCCCCAGCGAGGGACGCGAGAATGCCAGCATCTCCTTGCGGCGTGTCATCGGCGTCATCGGCACATTCCTCCCAAACGGGCATTATAGGGCCTCCGCGACCGGGGCGCAAGGGCGGATGCCGGCCAAGAGGCGACGCGATCGCCGAGCGGAATCAGCCGAGCAGAATCCGCTTGACAAACGGCTCAATATTTGGTCTTCTTGATGTACGCTGGGCCACAGGAAAGGAGGCCGCGATGGGAAGGCTATGTGTGTGTATGACGGTGTGCCTGCTTCTTGCCGCAGGGTGGGCATCTGCGCAGCCGGAGGGGACGCGGCTTGATTTCGCGCCGCCCGACGGTTTCTGGGACACCACCTTCGACGGGACGGCCTGGGACCCGCCCATTACGAAGATGCCGCCGGTCGGCACGCTGGTGGACGGCACCGGCGACGACAACGCGGACGCCGACCTGATCGACCGGAACAACAACGGCGTCTCCGACGCGGTGGCCGCCATCGACACCGACGAGGTCCTGATGGAGCTCGAGGAGCCGGTCATCCCGGTCGGCCCGCGCATGGGGACGACGCTGGACTACGAGGGCGACGGGGTGTCGGAGCACACGTACGACGGGGCGGCGTGGAACCCGCCGATTGCGCAGCAGCCGCCGGTCGGGACGATGGTTGACCTGGAGGGGGACGGGCCGCCGGAGGCGAGGTTCGCGGACCAGAACGGGAACGGGGTGGCGGACGCGGTGGTCGACATCGGGACGGGCAAGGTGCTGATGGAGCTCGAGGAGCCGGTCATCCCGGTCGGCCCGCGCATGGGGACGACGCTGGACTACGAGGGCGACGGGGTGTCGGAGCACACGTACGACGGGGCGGCGTGGAACCCGCCGATCGCGCAGCAGCCGCCGGTCGGGACGATGGTTGACCTGAAGGGGGACGGGCCGCCGGAGGCGAGGTTCGCGGACCTGAACGGGAACGGGGTGGCCGACGCGGTGGTCGACATCGAGACGGGCGATGTGCTGATGGAGCTCGAGGAGCGGTAGGACGCGGGCGGGGGATCAGTGCGCCGCCGCGGGCAGCGACAACTCCTGGAGCACCACGGAGACGGTGGGACGGAAGACGACGAACGGGAGCTCGCCGCTCACGACGAGCGGGATGCGGGTCTTCTTGTCCACGACGACCCGCAGGGTGCCCTGGACGCCGAAGAGGCCGCTGAACCTCCTGCCCTTCTCCTCCTCCTCGCCGTAGTCGGGCTCGATGCCGATCCTCAGCGCGTCGAACGTCCCCAGCCTGCCGAGGGGGAGCGTCTCCTCCCCGGCCACGGTCACCCGCGCGTTCCAGACGTCCCGGTTCTCCACGAACCGGTAGTTTTTGCGGGTCCCGACCGCGTCGCCGATCCCCCGGGCGAAGTAGAGCGTGTAGAGGATGTCGTTCGTCTCGGCGTCGAGCGGGAAGACGGCGCGCGTCTCCCACGGGGCCTCGTCCATCATCTCCACGGAGGAGAACCTCCCCGCCTTCCGGAGGAAGGTGCCCCGCCCCGCCTCGCGGTCGAAGAGGACGCGGTGGTCACGCTTCTCGGAGCCGACCTCCCGGCGTCGGAACTCGACGCTCCTGAGCGTCTCCGCGTCCACCCAGGAGGTCATCCGGATGTCGAGCGTGTAGATCAGGTAGCTCCCGTAGGCGCGGGCATCGATGCGGTACGTTTCCCGGCCCGCGCGCGTCTCCTTCCCGACCTCGAACCAGACGTTTCCCACGGGGATCCAGCCGAGGACGTAGCCCTTGTACTGGAGCTTCTCCCCGGGGACGAGCGGGGGGGCGGCCGCGGAGGGGGCGGCGAGCAGCAGGGAGAGAAGCACGGTCGAAAGCATCCGGCGCTCCACGGGGCCCCCGGGTCCCGCGGACCCGGAGGAGACCCTTGACCCGTTGTAGGCGGTAGTATACTATAGTGCCCGGGCGCCACTAGCTCAATGGTAGAGCAGCTGACTCTTAATCAGGAGGTTCGGGGTTCGAGTCCCTGGTGGCGCACCATTACTTCGTCAGGAGAGTCGCAAGGCGCAAGGGTGAAGGCGGGGGGACCGAATCGACCGGATCGCCCCGGCATCGATCGGCGGTATCGCGCCGGCTCGGGTGCGACCCGCGTTCAATCCCGGGTGTCTGGTCGTACGCCGTGGCCGTCGCGAGAGTGGTGGAACTGGCAGACACGTAAGATTTAGGATCTTATGCCGCAAGGCGTGGGGGTTCGACTCCCCCCTCTCGCACCATGCGCGGCGGGCGGGGATGCGGCACCGAGGATCTGGCGGCTGATCGCGGGGGCGAGCGTAGCTCAGCTGGTAGAGCACCACCTTGCCAAGGTGGCTGTCGGGGGTTCGAATCCCCTCGCTCGCTCCATTACTCCTTCCTGATGCGCCGGGGCAGCCCGCCGGCAGGGGGGCGCCGGCGATCCCCGGCGGGACAAGGGCTCGCCTCCCCCGCGGCGTGGAGAAGCGTGGGCGCATCGACCGGCCCCGCGGGAGCGGGGGCGGGCGTTCTTTTCGGCGCCGCGGAGGGGCCGGCGACGGCAAGGGGTTGCGGATGGAACTGAAGATCGAGACGCTCGGTCCGTGCAAGAGGAAACTGCGCATCGAGGTGCCCGCGGGGCGCGTCGACGAGGAGTTGGAGCGCGCCTACACGGAGGCGGGCCGCGGGGCGGTCGTCCCCGGCTTCCGCCCCGGCAAGGCCCCGCGCAAGGTCATCGAGCTCCACTACGGCGCGAAGGTGCGCGTGGATATCAAGGAACGGCTCATCGAGGAGTCGGTCGAGTCCGCCCTCCGGGAGCAGCGTCTCTCCCCCGCCGTCCCGCCCCGCCTCGATATCGACTCGTTCCCCCTCTCCCCGGGGCAGCCGTTCCGTTTCGAGGTCGAGGTCGAGGTGTGGCCGGAGGTGGCGGCGAGCGGCTACACCGGGATCAAGGTCGCCAAGAAGAAGATCGAGGCGAAGGAGGAGGATGTCGAGGGGTATATCCGGATGCTCCTCGACCGGCACGCCGAGATCGTCCCCGTCGAGGGGCGCGGGCTCCGGGACGGCGACCTCGCCCTCCTCGATATCTCCGGCGAGACGGGCGGGACGGTCTTCGACGAGAAGCGCGCCGCCTGGATCGAGGCGGGGCCGAAGGCGTACTGCGACGGCTTCTGCGAGAAGCTCGCCGCCGCCTCGCCGGGTGAGGTCCGCGAATTCACCCTCAAACTCCCCGCGGAGGGGCTGCGGGAGGGTCTCGCCGGCAAGGAGGCGCGTTTCGTCGTCACAATCCGCGAGCTGAAGGAGAAGCGCCTCCCGGAGCTGAACGACGACTTCTGCAAAAGGCTTGGGAACTGCGCGAACCTTGAGGAGCTCCGCGCGTCGGTCCGGAAGGATCTGCGCGCGTACGCCGAGGCGGAGGCGCGAGACGACCTGATCCGCCAGATCAACGACTACCTCCTGGAGCGCCACGCGGTGCCCCTCCCCGAGACGCGCGCGGCGCTGGACGGGGTCTCCCTCGCCCAGAAGGCCGCGGGGAACCTCCTGGCGCGGGGGCTCAAGAAGGAGGATATCCTCGATCGCAAGGAGGAGCTTCTGGCGGTCTCCCGCAAGGACGCCGAGAAGCGCCTTGCCCTCTCCCTCGTCTACGGGAGCATCGCCCGGCGCGAGAAGATCGCCGTCACGCCCGCCGAGGTGGAGGCGAGGGTCGCGCAGATCGCCGCCTCCGCGAAACGGGAACCGGCGGAGGTGCGCGCCGCCCTCGAGAAGGACGACCGGCTCGACGAGATCGAGAACGACATCGTCCGGGAGAAGATCGAAACGTTCCTGCTCGAGAAGGCGAAGGTGCGGGAGGCGAGGTAGGGGGCTCTCGGGCCTCCGGGGCGGTGCGCGGGCTGGTGCCCGCGCAGCGCGCGGGGAATGCGGGCGCAATGCGCGGAGGCGACATGAAGAATCAGCTCATCCCGATGGTGGTCGAGACGTCCGGCCGTTACGAGCGGGCGTACGACATCTACTCGCGGCTTCTCAAGGACCGGATCGTCTTCGTCGGCACGGAGATCGACGATACCGTCTCGAACATCGTCGTCGCCCAGATGCTCTTCCTCCAGAGCGAGGATCCGGACAAGGACATCAACCTCTACATCAACTCCCCCGGCGGCTCCGTCACCGCGGGGCTGGCGGTCTACGACACGATCCAGTTCGTCCGATGCGACGTGCACACCTACTGCATCGGGCAGGCGGCGTCGATGGCGGCGCTTCTCCTCGCGGCGGGGACAAAGGGGAAGCGCCACTGCCTCCCGCACGCGCGGCTTATGATCCACCAGCCGTGGGGCGGCGTGCAGGGCGCGGCCGCCGACATCAGCATCCAGGCGCAGGAGATCCTGCGCCTGCGCGAGAAGATCAACGAGCTCCTCTCCCACCACACCGGCAAGCCGCTTGCGGACATCGCGCGCGACACCGACCGGGACTTCTACATGAGCGCCGAGGAGGCGCGGAACTACGGGCTGGTGGACCAGGTGATCATGACGCAGAAAGAGGCCAAGGGTGCCAAGTAAGACCCCGGCCGCGCGCCGGCGCGCCGCGAAATGCTCCTTCTGCGGGCGCGACCGCGCCTCCGTCGGGAAGCTCATCGCCGGCTCTTCTGCGAACATCTGCGACCGGTGCGTCGAGCTGTGTCGCGCCTTCCTCGCGCAGCCGCGGGGCGCGCATCGCGTCAAGGTCCCCAAGCCCGCCGAGATCAAGCGCCGTCTCGACGAGTACGTGATCGGCCAGGAGCGGGCCAAGCGCGCGATCGCGGTCGCCGTGCACAACCACGGCAAGCGGCTCGTCTGCGGCGAGCCGGGCGGCGTGGAGATCGAGAAGAGCAACATCCTCCTGATCGGCCCCACCGGCTCGGGGAAGACCCTCTTCGCCCGGACGCTCGCGAGGATCCTCGACGTCCCGTTCAGCATCTCCGACGCCACCACCCTGACCGAGGCCGGTTACGTGGGCGAGGACGTGGAGAACGTCGTGCTGCGCCTGCTGCAGGCGGCGAACTACGACACCGCCTGGGCGGAGCGCGGCATCGTCTATATCGACGAGATCGACAAGCTGCGCCGCTCGACCGGGAACGTCTCGATCACCCGCGACGTCTCCGGGGAGGGGGTCCAGCAGGCGCTCCTGAAGATCCTCGAGGGGACCGTCGCCAACGTCCCGCCGAAGGGCGGACGGAAGCACCCCCACCAGGAGTACATCCAGGTCGACACGACGAACATCCTCTTCGTCTGCGGCGGGGCGTTCAACGGGCTGGAGGAGATCATCTCCCGGCGCCTCGGACAGAAGCGGGTCGGCTTCGGGGTGAAGCTCTCCGGGGAGAGGGAGAAGCTGCGCGGAGAGATCCTCGCCCAGGTGCAGCCGGAGGATCTGATCGAGTACGGCCTGATCCCGGAGTTCGTCGGGCGCATGCCGGCGGTCGCGACCCTCGCGGGGCTCGGCGAGGAGGATCTCGTCCGCATCCTCACGGAACCGCGCAACGCCATCGTCCGGCAGTTCAAGGCGCTCCTCGCGATGGAGGGGGTCGAGCTCTCGTTCACCCCCGGGGCGCTGCGCGAGCTCGCGCAGCGCGCGATGAAGAAAGGCACCGGCGCGCGGGCCCTCCGGCTGATGCTCGAGGAGCTGATGCTGGACGTGATGTACGAGGTCCCCTCCCAGCGCGGGCTCGCCGCATGTCTCGTCACGGAAGAGGCGGTGCGGGGGACCGGGAAGCCGGTGATGGAGTACGCCGCCGCGGGCAAGAAGAGCGCCTGATTCCCCCAGCCGCTCCGCATCCCCGGAGCGAGGTCGAATGAACCGTGCACCGAAAGGCCTCTCCGGCGGCTCGTCCCTCGACCCCGCCCGCGTTCCCGCGCACGTCGCCATCATCATGGACGGCAACGGCCGCTGGGCGCGCGCGCGCGGACTGTCGCGGATCAGGGGGCACCTGGCGGGGGCCGAGTCGATACGGGAGATCGTGCGCGCCGCCGGCGAGCTGGGGATCGGGTACCTCACGCTCTACGCCTTCTCGGTGGAGAACTGGAAGCGGCCGAAACGCGAGGTCTCCTCGCTGATGGCGCTGCTCAAGCGCTTCCTGGCGCGGGAGGAGGCCGAACTCAACCGCAACAACGTCCGCCTGCGGGCGATCGGCCGCATCGCCGGCCTGCCGTCCGACGTGCAGGGGGCGCTGCAAAAGGCGTGCGCCGCGACCGCCTCGAACACGGGGCTCACGCTCATCCTCGCGTTGAACTACGGGGGGAGGAGCGAGATCGTGGACGCGGTCCGCCAACTCTGCGCGCGGGCGGCGCGCGGGGAACTCACGGCGGAGGAGGTGGGTGAGGAGACCGTCGCCGGGAGCCTCTACACCGCCGGCATCCCCGACCCCGACCTGCTCATCCGCACGAGCGGGGAGATGCGCGTCAGCAACTTCCTCCTCTGGCAGATATCGTACGCGGAGATGCACGTCACCCCGGTCTACTGGCCGGACTTCCGAAGACCGCACCTCGTCCGAGCGCTCCTCGACTACCAGCGGCGGGAGCGGAGATTCGGCGGGGTGTGACCCGGGGGTATCGCCGATGTTCGCCACTCGTGTCGTCAGCGCCGCGGTTTTGATCGCCACCGGCATCCTCTCGGTCTGGTTCAGCCGGGGGCCCGCGGCGATCGCCGCGTTCGGGGTCGCCGCCCTCATGGGGGTCGCGGCCGTGCAGGAGTACTACGGGCTGCTCGAGGCCAGGGGGATGCGCGTCCGCTCCGGCTACGGGAGCGCGGCGGTCGTCCTCTACCTCGCCGCCGTGTTTGCCGACTGCGCCCTCCCCGCGTCGGGGGGGCGGATGGAGCTCGCCGCGGCGGTGGCGCTGCTGCTGGGGCTGCTCCTCCTCGAGACCTTCGGGCGCGACCGCGCGCATGCGCTCACCGGCACCGCGGGCGCCGTCACCGGGTTCGTCTACGTCGCCTGGCTCTGGTCGTTTATCTTCCGGATACTCTACCTCCCCGGCGTGGAGGGGCGCTGGCTCCTCTACGCGCTCTTCCTCATCGTCAAGGGCGGGGACATCCTCGCGTATCTCGTAGGGAAGACGGTGGGGCGGCACAAGCTCGTCCCGCGCCTCAGCCCGGGCAAGACATGGGAGGGGGCGGCGGCGAACCTCGCGGGCGGGATCGCCGGGGGACTCGTTGCGTGGCGCTGGTTCCCGTGCGGGCTCTCCGCCGGCTCCGCGCTCGCCCTCGGCCTGCTCCTCAGCGTGGTGGGCCAGGCGGGCGATCTGGTGGAGTCGGCCCTGAAGCGCTCCGCGGGCGTGAAGGACTCGAGCGGCTCCATTCCGGGCATGGGCGGGACGCTCGACGTGCTGGACAGCCTGCTCCCCGCGCTCCCCGTGATGTACCTCTATCTGGTGCTGGCGCGATGAAGACGATCGTCATCCTCGGGTCCACCGGCTCCATCGGGGTGAACACCCTCAAGGTCGTCGAGGCGTTCCCCGGCGAGCTCCGCGTCGTCGGCCTCGGCGTCCGCCGGAACATCGCCGCGTTGAAGGAGCAGATCGCCCGCTTCAAGCCGCGCCTCGTCGCGGTGGAGGACGAGGCGCGGGCGGCGGAGCTGCGGACGGCCGTCGGCGGCGCCGTCGAGGTGGCGGGAGGGCGCGAGGGGATGCTGCGCCTCGCGTCGATGCCCGGGGCGGACACGGTCGTCTCGGCGATGGTCGGCGCGGCCGGCGTGCTGCCGACGCTCGAGGCCGTGCGCGCGGGGAAGCGGATCGCCCTCGCGAACAAGGAGGCCCTCGTCTGCGCCGGCGAGATCATCATGGGCGAGGCCGCCCGCCGCGGCGCGGAGCTGCTCCCCGTCGACAGCGAGCACAGCGCGATCCACCAGTGCCTGCGCGCGGGCGCGCACGGGGAGGTGCGGCGGCTCGTCCTCACCGCCTCCGGGGGGCCGTTCTTGCGCCTCTCGAAGGCGCGGATGGCCCGGGCGACGCCCGAGGAGGCGCTCAGGCACCCGCGCTGGAAGATGGGGAAAAAGGTCAGCATCGATTCCGCGACGATGATGAACAAGGCGCTCGAGATGATCGAGGCCCGCTGGCTCTTCGGCGTCGCCCCGGAGAGGATCGACGTGCTCGTCCACCCGGAGAGCGCCATGCACTCGCTCGTCGAGTTCGAGGACGGCTCGATGATCGCCCAGCTCAGCCCCGCCGACATGCGCATCCCGATACAGTACGCGCTCCTCCACCCGCGCCGTCTCTCCGCGCCGTGGGACCCGCTCCGTCTCGACCGGCTCGGGGCGCTGCAGTTCGAGCGCCCCGACCCCGCGCGCTTCCCCGCCCTCGAACTGGCCCGGCGGGCGATGGCGGCGGGAGGGACGATGCCAGCGGTGATGAACGCGGCCAACGAGGTCGCGGTGCAGCGGTTCCTCGCGGGCGAGATTTCGTTCGCCGCGATCGCCGCGGTCGTCGAGGGGGCGATGCGGGGGCACGAGGCGGTCCGGGCGCCGTCGCTGGAGGAGATATTCCGGGCGGACGCGTGGGCCCGGGCCGAGGCGGGGAGGGCGGAATGAGCGGCATCATCGCCGCCGTCGGCGGCTGGATCCCCGAGCATTTCCTCTCGATCGTCCTCGGCGTGCTCGCGCTCGGGATCGTGGTCTTCATCCACGAGCTCGGGCACTTCATCGTCGCCAAGCTGTGCGGGATCCGGGTGGAGATCTTCTCGATCGGTTTCCCCCCGAAGATCTGGGGCTTCAGACGGGGGGGAACCGAGTACCGGCTCTCCTGGATCCTCTTCGGCGGGTACGTGAAGCTCGCGGGGATGGAGTTCGAGGACGGCGTCGATCCGCGCGGCGTGCGGGACGGCTACTACGCGAGCCGGCTCCTGACGAGGATCGCCCTGTGCGCCTGCGGCCCCGCGATGAACATCCTCACCGCCTTCCTGCTCTTCTCGGGGCTCTATATCGCCGGTTTTCCGGTGCCCGCCAACCTGGAGAGCACGGTCATCGGCAGCGTGGCGGAGGGCTCCCCCGCGGAGCGGGCGGGGCTGCGGGCCGGCGACCGGGTCCTCTCGGTGAACGGGAACCGGGTCGGCCGCTGGGAGGATCTGAACAAGGCGATCGTCTACGCCACGACCCCGGCGGTCGAGATCGCCTTCGTGCGCGACGCTCTTCCCCGAATCGAGCGGATCGTGCCCGAGAAGGACGAGAAGCTGCAGTTGAAGCGGATCGGGATCTACCCCGTGGAGCTCGTCTCGGTGGATGTGCTCGAGGGGACGCCGGCCGCGGCGGCGGGGATGCGAAACGGCGATTTCATCGTCTCGGCCGATGGGGCCGCCGTCCGCTCGTGGGAGCAGCTGATGCGGACGATCCGCGGCGGGGAGCAGGTCCGGCTCGGGCTGCTGCGGCGGGGGAAGGCGGCGGAGGCGACAGTGGCGCCGCGCTGGAGCGAGGCGCTCGGGGCCCCGGCGATCGGGGTGCGGCTCAAGACCGCGGTGCCGATGCGCGAGCTCGAGGCGAACGGGCTGGTGGTCTATTTGTACCGCAATCCGGTCGGCGAACTGGCCCGGAACGTGCGGGAGATGTATCTCACGATGAAGGGCCTCGTGCTGCGGGCCGTCTCGCCCCGCGGCCTCGCGGGCCCCATCGGCATCGTCCAGATCATGAGCTACTCGATGCAGGCGGGGCTCAGGCAGTTCGCCTACATCATGGCCGTGATCAGCGTGAACCTCGGCGTGCTCAACCTCCTCCCGGTCCCGGTCCTCGACGGCGGGCACATCCTCATCGCCCTCGTCGAGCGCGTGCGAGGGAAGCCGCTCAGCGCGCGGGTGATGACGGCCGTCCAGAACGTTTTCGTCGCCCTGCTCCTGGCGTTCATGCTGATGGTGTCGGCCAACGACGTGGTGCGCAGCTGGGGGGAGGGGATCGCGAGTCTGTTCCGGGGCGGCGCCCCGGCCGAAAAGCCGTGAGCGCGGCGCGCCATGCGCGGCGGGGCTCGCGCCGGGTTTCCCGGGGAGGGAGGGCGGGATGAGGAGCGCGCGGAAGAAGACCCGGCGGATCTCGCTCGGCGACGTCGCGATCGGGGGCGGGGCGCCGGTCTCGATCCAGTCGATGACGAAGACGTTTACCGCCGACGTCACCTCCACCGTCGCGGAGATCGCCCGCCTCGCCGCCGCCGGCTGCGAGATCGTCCGGGTGGCGGTCCCCGACGAGGAGTCCGCCCGCGCGATCGGGAGGATCCGGGCCGCCGTCTCCATCCCGCTCGTCGCCGATATCCATTTCGACCACCGGCTCGCCCTCATCGCGATCGGCGAGGGGGCGGACGGGATCCGGATCAACCCCGGCAACATCGGCGGCGCGCGCCGCGTCGCGGAGGTCGCGAAAGCCGCCCTTGAAAGGGGGATCCCGATCCGCGTCGGGGTGAACGCCGGCTCAGTGGAGAAGGGGATGCTGAAGAAGCACGGCGGGCCGACGCCCGCGGCGCTGGCGGAGAGCGCCGTCCTGGGCGCGAGGATGCTGGAGGACGCGGGGCACGACCGCATCAAGATCTCGGTCAAAGCCTCCTCGGTGCGCGGCACGATCGAGGCGTACGAGCGGATCTCGAGGGCGGTCCGCTACCCGCTGCACATCGGCGTCACCGAGGCGGGCCCCCCGCGCATCTCGGCGGTGCGCTCCTCCGCGGCGCTCGGTCATCTCCTCCTCGAGGGGATCGGGGACACGCTTCGCGTCTCCGTGACCGGCGACCCGGTCGAGGAGGTGCTCATCGCCCGCGAGCTCCTCCAGTCCCTCGGCCTGAGGAGCTTCGGCCCCACGCTCGTCTCCTGCCCCACCTGCGGCCGCACCCGGATCGACATGGTGCGGATCGTGGAGGAGGTGCAGCGCGAAATCGTCGATCTCCGCCTCCCCGTCACCGTGGCGATCATGGGCTGCGCGGTGAACGGCCCCGGCGAGGCGCGCGAGGCGGACGTGGGGCTCGCGGGCGGGAAAGGCGAGGGGCTCATCTTCCGGAAGGGGAAGGTCGTCCGGAAGGTGAAGGAGAAGGAGTTCGTCCGCGCCCTAGTCGACGAGATCCGCTCCCTCGGGTGACCTCCCCGGCGGCAGCGCCCGCTCCGCGAGCCGGGCGGCGAGACCGCCGGCGAGATACCAGGGGATGTCGGCCCAGCCGAAGACCGATCCCACCAGCAGTTCCCCCGCGGCGGTTCGACGGACGGCCTCGAGGAACGGCGGACGCCAAAGCTGGGCGAACTCGATCAGGCAGGTCGCGGCGACGACGGCGAGGACAAGCGCCCCCGGGCGGAGGCGCGGACACAGGAGAAAGGCGAGGAGGCACCAGAAGAGCACGTAGAAGAACCCCCCGAGCGATCCCCGGATCAGCCACGCACCCGGACCGCCGTAGCGCCGTGCAAGGAGCCCCGCCGCGGCGGTGACGGCGAGGAGGAGGCAGAGGAGGCCCTGTCTTCTCGTCAAAGCAGCGTCCTCCCCAGCCCCAGCAGCGCCCCGCCCGCGATGAGCCAGGTCGAGTTGATCCGGTACCGGAGCAGCAGGGCGATCGAGGCGCAGGCGACGAGGACGGCGAACGGGTCGCACAGCGCCTTCACGCCCAACTGCCACGTCACCGCCGCCATGAGGCCGAGCGAGGAGGCGTTGATGCCGTCGAGGAGGCCAACCGCCCACGGGGAGCGTCGTATCCGCGGGATGATCGGGTTGGTGAGGGAGACGAGGACGATCGAGGGGATGAAGATGCCGAGCGTGGCGAGCAGGGCCCCCGCAACGCCGCCGAGGAGGTAGCCGATGAAGGTGACCGTGGTGAAGAGCGGGCCGGGGGTCACCTGGCCGACGGCGATGGCGTCGAGGAGCTGCCGCTCGGTGATCCAGCCGTGGTGCGCGACGAAGTCTGCCCGGAGGAACGCCAGGAGCACGTAGCCGCTCCCGTACCAGACGGACCCGATCTTGAGGCAGGTGAGAAACAGCGCCGGGTACGACCAGTGCGCCTGCGCCGCCGAGAAGGCGCCGAGGCCGCCGAGGGGAACGATGCACGAGCCGAGCGCCCCGCGGCGGAGACGCGGCAGATTCCTCGCCGCCATCACCGCGGCCCCGCCGCCGAGGAGAAGGGCGATCTCGTTCGCCCCCGCGAGGTAGAGGGTGGCGACGAGGGCGGCGATCAGGGCGGTGCCCGCGCCCGTTACCGCCTTCCGCCCGAGAAACCAGATCGCCTGCGCGATGATCGCGATGACCACCGGCTTGATCCCGTAGAGGAGTCCGTCGAGCTCCGGGGCGGAGCCCACGCGCACGTATCCCCAGGCGAGCGCCGTCACGATGCACACGGCGGGGACGATGAAGCTGGCGCCGGCGACGAGGAGCCCGCGCCACCCCGCGCGCAGGAAGCCGATATGGATCGCCATCTCGGTGGAGTTGGGCCCGGGGATGAGGTTCGTCGCGCCGACGAGGTCGAGGAACCGCTGGTCGTCGAGCCATTGGCGCCGCCGCACCGTCTCGTCGTGTATCATCGCCAGGTGGGCGGCCGGGCCGCCGAAGGCGGTGGCCCCGAGGCGGAAAAAGAGCGCGGCGAGTTCGGCCAGTCTATGCGAGAGAGCCGGATTCATGCAGGGGCGGAATTCTCGTATCCCAGTCTATGTATGCAGTGCCACACGGATGCGCGAAGCGGCGGACGAAAGCCTTCGGTCCCTTGTCCAGAGGGATATGCACGTGAGGCAGGCGGAGGCGAGGAGATGCGCGTCGATCCAGCCGAGCCCCATGCCGTAGAGACGGCGGGCAGTGACGAATTGAAGCACCTCCCCGTCCGTAGCCACCCGTACAGAGGGCAAGGATTGAAGAAGGGCGAGAATTCGCTCCCGCTGGGAGATGTTCCCGCATGCCAGTTCGCCGATGACGAACGGATGGGTCGACACGCGCCCGGCGGTGAGAAGGTCCCGGAGACCGGGTTCTCCGCGGCGGAGGTGATCCACCCATACGGATGTATCGACGAGGACCATGCGCGCGCCTCACCCGCGCCGGCGGGGAATTCGCGCAAGGCGCGGCTCCGTGCCCCCGAGACTCGCCAGGCGCCTCGCGCTCTCAAGGGCGATGAGCGCCTCCAGTCCCATGTGCACGAGGGAGGTCTTCTCCTTCACCCCGGTCATCTCGGCCGCCTTGAGGAGGATACGGTCGTTGATGTTGAGCGTTGTTCTCATGCATATAAGTATGCATTATTTATACATATGCCACAAGGTAATAACATCCCGGACTATTCCTGCTGTTCGGCCGATTTGATGAGGGTATCCAACAATCCCTCGCACTTCTTGATATCTTGGCCGCTGACATAAATCTCGAGTCCGTCAGTGACCTTCTTTACGATGAAATCACATTCATCGAGTGAAAATGTATATAGGTCATAACTGTTGACGCGTTCCTTGTGTTCATATCCCGCCGCCATCGCCAATGTCACCCCGAAATGAAAATTTGTCATAGAGGAGTGACATTTTTTTGACGATCTCGTTATTCGTTGAGTCCTCCCCAAGGGCCTTCCACGCTGCGCCGCAATGAGGGCATTTCCCGCCCGGCGCTTGTTCCTCTGTCTCAAATGTCTTCGTGCATTTCCAGCACCGCATGGGGCGCTTGACGGCAGCCGCTTCCGGTTCCTTATGCCGCTGCATGGTGCGCAGCATGGTGAAGGCCGCTTTCTCCTCCGGGGAGTCTTTCGTGTTCGTGAGGATGGTGAAATGGATCATCAAGTCCTCGATGCCGAAAGCCCCCTGGGTCGCGTAGGTCCATCCGCCCGGCTTGGGGGCCTTGTCGGTAAAAGAGCAATAGTACCCCGCCACGGAAGGATTGCAGAATTCCTGCAGTGTGAGTTTTTGCCCAACCGAGCCCGCGATATGTTTCTTGCCGAGTTGTTCTACAAGGTGCGTGAGCTTCCCTGGGCTGTTGAATCCCGCTTCGTTTCTCAAACTCCAGTAGGGTGTAATCAGAATGCTGAATTCATTGCCTGATTTCGGAGCGAATACAACGGTAGGGTTGGGGAGTTTGCCCGGGGGGGGGATGGCGTCGGACCAGGATTCCGGCACATCAAGGGTGATCGATCCGTGTTCGGGGAGGCCATAGTGCCGGGGGGCCGGCCGATCGGATAGGGCGGCTTTAGGCCTGAACCGCACTTTCCCGAGAACCTCTTTGAAGAGCTTCTCCTCTCCCGCATTGAATTTGACTTTGGAAAGATGGATATCCCCCCAGTAGCCGTCGCGGGAGAGATAGACATTCATATTCTTCTGGTTGACCTTGACGCCTTCCGTCTCTTGCACGATGTATTCGAGGATCGCCATTCCGCCGGATTCCGACATTGAGAAATCGTCTTTCCTGGTGGGCGATTTCTTCCCCCGCTCCCAGTAGAAGGCCCGGCATTCCTTCGAGTCCCCGGGGTGGTCGGCCTTCTCGAGGAAAGCGGACATGACCATGCCTGTCTTTGCATTCACGGCGAAGAAACGCGTCGCTTCTTTCGACTCGACGACCTCTTTCTCCCGGAGCACGAAACCGGGCGCCCCGAACTCGAGAACCCAGTGCAACTGCGGGAGGGTCAGCGTGATGGTCTCTCCGGCGATTTCAGCCCCGTGCGCGAGAAGCGGAACGGACAGCAGGCACGGGAGAAGCAGTGCGAGGACTGTTATCTTCATGCAATGTCCCCGAAATAAACCTTATGAGGAATGCTCGCGCTTAATAGTAGACCGCGAGCCAGACCGTTTCCCGGTCGGGGTCGGTCCACTCCACGCGGTGCCGCGCATGCGCCGGGATGACAAGCTGGTCGCCGACGGAGAGCAGGCGGGGGGACGACTCCCCCTCGAACAGGATCCCCGCCCCGCCCTGCAGCACCAGCACCCACTCGTTCCGCGTTCCGTCGTACCAGAATCCCTCGGGCGATGCGTACCCGCGCGGGGAGATGATGCGCTCGATGGTGACCGCGGAGGAACGCACGACCCGCTCGACGATCTCCGAAGCGGTGTTCGCCGGGATGTTGGAGAAGATGTTGGAGATGCGCATCGGCTGCTCCGGTGGCGGGGATACCCGCCTTCAGGTGGATGATTGCAGATGGCGGCCCCGGTGTCAACCGCGGGGAGATTGCATTTCCCATCGCCCCGCGGGACGGGTATACTGGTACCGCACGGTAGCGGTGTCATCCATCCCCGGGAGGCGCGGTATGCACTATTGCCGGTACGCGGTCCTCGTCGCCGTGCTGGCGGTCTCGGTCCTTTTCGCACGCGCCGAGGACTACGACCATCCGTTTTTGGAGCAGCAGCTGGACGCGGAGTTCAAACAGACACACACGAAGCAGGAGATGCGGCGGAGCCGGCCCCACGCCGTCGTCGCGCCGGGGCCCGAGGGGCCGGCGGCGCCGACCCTCCTGGAGGACCGGCTGCGGGTGCTCACGCACAGGCGGGCGGAGGCCGTGCAACAGAACAAGCCGCCGCAGGAGATCGCCGCGATCGACGCCGAGATCAAGGATCTCCGGGAGCAGTTGGGCGTCCCGGGGCGGTAATCCGGCTGCATGCCGCCTCCGGCCCCCGGGGTCGTTGCGCGCGCAGCCCATTCCGCGAGAAGAAGACACCGTGGTCCAATCCCGAACCCCCCGGCAGGGCGGCGCGGCCGACGAACTCCGAAGGATCCTGCAGCGGATCGACGGGCGGGGGTACCCCGCGTACAGGGAGATCCGCGGCGCCTACGCGTTTCCGGGGTACCGGCTCGAGGTGGACTACGTCCAGCCGGACCCGTTCGCCCCGCCCAGCCAGGTGATCGTCACCGTCCCCCGGAACGTGGCCGGCTTTCCTCCCGAACTGCTTCGCACGCCTGTCCGGGCGACCGCCCTCGAGGATTTTATCACGCGCAGATTCTACGCCCTCTCCTCGCGCGCCCGGGCGGGAAGCCGCGGCACCGGCGGGAGCGGCCTGGTCTCAATCGACCGGCCGCCGCAGGAGGTGCTGCGGCGCACCTCGGTCACCATGGGGGCGGAGGGGGTCGAGGCCCGTTTCGTCGTGGGGCTGCCGGCGCGCGGGAGGACGGTGCTGGGGCGGCAGGCGGAGGAGCTGTTCTTCCGGGAGATCCCCGCCGTTGTGGACGGGGCGCTCCGCTACGCAAACCTCGACGCGGCGGCGGTCAGGCGGCAGGTGGAGACGGTCGAGGATGCCGAGTGCATCCGCGACGCCCTCGAGGGGAGGGGGCTCGTCGCCTTCGTCGCCGACGGGGCCATCCTGCCGCGCGTGAGCGGGGTGGACGACCGTCCGCTCGCGGAGGGGACCGTCGTCCCGTTCTGTTCGCCCCCCGGCCTGCGCGCGGAGTTCGAAACGCCGAACCGCGGGCGCGTCACGGGGATGGGTATCCCCGCGGGCGTGGTGTTGGTGGTGGGCGGCGGCTACCATGGCAAGTCCACGCTCCTCGCCGCGGTGGAGAAGGGAATCTACAACCACATCCCCGGCGACGGGAGGGAGCTCGTCGTCACGGATACGGGCGCCGTGAAGATCCGCGCCGAGGACGGCCGCGGCATCGAGAACGTGGACATCAGCCCGTTCATCTCGAATCTTCCGTTCGGGAAGGACACCTCCTCCTTCTCGACGCAGGACGCGAGCGGCTCGACCTCGCAGGCGGCCAACATACTGGAGGCGCTCGAGACGGGCGCGCGGGTGCTCCTCATCGACGAGGACACCTCCGCGACGAACTTCATGATCCGCGACGGGCGGATGCAGCGCCTCGTGGCGAAGAAGAAGGAGCCGATCACTCCGTTCATCGACAAGGTCGGGCAGCTCGGGCGCGACCTCGGCGTCTCGACGCTGCTGGTGATGGGCGGCTCGGGCGACTACTTCGACGTCGCCGATACGGTGATCGCGATGGAGGAATATCTGCCGCGGGACGTGACCGCGGAGGCCAAACAGATCGCGCGGGACCGCGCCGCCGCGCGGGAACGCGAGGGGGGGGACCGTTTCGGCCCGGTGAAGGCCCGGCGTCCGCTTCCCCGGAGCGTCGACCCGTCGCGCGGGAAGCGCGCGGCGAGCGTCTCCGCGAAGGGGCCCGCCACGATCCTCTTCGGCGCGCACGCCATCGACCTCTCCTGTGTCGGGGGGATCGCCGATATCAGCCAGACAAGGGCGATCGGCGATGCCCTGGTGTACCTGCGGGAGCGGTACCTGGACGGGAAGAGGACGCTCGCCGAGGCGCTCGCCCTTCTGAAACGGGATCTCGACGAGAAGGGGATGGACATCCTCTCGCCGTATCGCCGGGGCGACTATGCGCTGCCGCGGATGTTCGAGGTGGCGGCGGCGCTCAACCGTCTGCGCACGCTCCGGTGCGTCTAGACCTCCGGGGCGTCCGCCTCCCGGCGGAGACGGGCGCGCCCCGCGGGCTCGGAGGGGCCGTCGTCGTCGGACGCCGTCACGGGTACGGCCTTCCCGCCGGCGCGGGGCGGATGCCGCGGCTGGAATCGCGCAGTCGATGAGGAGGAGCGAGCCGTGCGGATCGTCGTGCAGCGGGTTCGGGCGGCGTCCGTGGAGGCCGGGGGGGCGACCGTCGCCGCGACGGGGCCCGGTCTCCTGATTTTCGTCGGCGTCGGGAGGGGGGACGGCGAGGAAGACGCCGCCTGGCTCGCGGAGAAGGTCGCCCATCTCCGCGTCTTCGAGGACGCGGGGGGCAGGATGAACCTCTCGATCCTCGACGCGGGGGGGGAGGCGCTCGTGGTGTCGCAGTTCACCCTGTACGGCGACTGCCGGAGGGGGCGCCGGCCGGGTTTCGACGCGGCCGCCCGGCCGGAACAGGGAAAGGCGCTGTACGAGAGATTCGTCGAGCTGCTCCGGGGAGGCGGGGTGCCGGTGCAGACGGGGCGCTTCGGGGCGACGATGCTCGTGAGGATCGAAAACGACGGGCCGGTGACGCTGTGCGTGGAGAGCCCGCGGGACGCGCGCGGGCATGCCGGAGGGGCGCGAACGGCGAACGGCGCGTGAAACCTTCCCCGCGGGAGACGGAATGTGGCATAATCGCCCCCTGATGAAGATACTGCTCACAAACGACGACGGGATCAACGCGCCCGGGCTCAACGCCCTTCAGGCGCAGATGAAAAAGCACGGAGAGGTCGCGATCGTCGCGCCCGACAGCGAGCGGAGCGCGGTCGGGCACGCCATCACGACCGTGGACCCGCTCAGGGTCGTCGAGGTCAAGCGGAACGGTTCCCTCTACGGCCTCGCCGTCTCCGGGACCCCGGCGGACTGCGTGAAGATCGCCGTCAAGTCGCTCCTCCCCTGGCGTCCCGATCTCGTGATCTCCGGGATCAACCAGGGGCCGAACACGGGGATGAACGTCATCTACTCGGGGACCGTCTCCGCCGCCACGGAGGCGACGATGCTGGGGATCCCCGCCTTCGCCGTCTCCCTTGACAGCTTCACCGTGCGCGAGTTCGGCCCCGCCGCAGAGTTCGCCGCGCGTCTGGCGGGGATCGTCGCGCGGAAGGGACTGCCGTCAGGGGTGCTCCTCAACGTGAACATCCCCGTGCTCCCGAGATCGGCGATGCGCGGCGTGCGTGTGACGCGGCAGGGGATGGCGCGGTTCTCCGAGGAGTTTCACAAGCGGGTGGATCCCCGCGGGCACGCCTACTGGTGGCTCGGGGGGGAGCTGCTCGAGATGCAGGAGGATGAGGAGACCGACAGCGCCGCGCTGCGGGCCGGGTTCATCTCGGTGACCCCGCTGCATTTCGACATGACCGCCTACGAGAGCATTGCGGCGATAGGGAAGTGGAAGCTGAAGCGATGAAGGCCGCGGCCGGCGGCACGCCGCACGGCGGCGGACGCGCGGAGCTGGCGGCAATCGGGAGGAACGGCATGAGCACGAGGAGGGCGCTGGTTGCGGCGATGGCGGTTGCGTTGCTGGGGGCGGGTGCAGTGGCGCGGGCGGAGGCGGCACGGATCGAGACCGCCGACACCGCGTCGCGGAACGCGAGCGGCAAATTCGGCCGCGGCATCGTCAACGTCCTGACGGGGTGGGGCGAACTGATCAGATGCCCCTTGGAGATCACGCAGGACCGCGGCCGGCTCCTCGGATTCACCTGGGGCCCGCTGAAGGGGATCGCGATGACGGTAATCCGGAGCGTGGTGGGCGTCCTGGAGACGGGCCTCTTCTTCTACCCGCTCCCCGGCAACTACGACCCGATGCTCCAGCCCGAGTTCATCTGGCCCGGCGATATCTTCATCAAGGACGCCGCTCCACCCGCGTCCGCTGTCCGTTGACCGGCCGGGGGGGCGGGCCGCCGCGTATGACGCCATCCGATGCCGCCCCGTGCCGGGGCCCGCTCCTGGGGGCGCACGTCTCCATCGCGGGGGGGGTCGGGCAGGCGCTGCGCAGCGGCGCGGAACTCCGTTGCGAGGCCGTCCAGATCTTCGTCAAGAGCAACGTCCAGTGGCGCATGCCGCCCCTCCGCCGGGAGGAGCGCGTCGACTTCCTCTCGGCGCGCCGCAGGCTCGGCATCCTCGTCTTCGCCCACTCCTCCTACCTCATCAACCTCGCCTCCGCCGATGTCCGCGTCCGGAGAAGATCGATCGGATCGCTCGGGGCGGAACTGCGGCGCTGCGCGGCGCTCGGTCTCCCGTTCATCGTCCTCCATCCCGGGGCGCACGGAGGCGCGGGGCCGAAGGAGGGGATCCGAAAGATCGCCGCGGGGCTCGACGAGGCGCTCGACGCCGCGGGGACCGGGGGGCCGAAGGTGCTCCTCGAAACGACAGCGGGCCAGGGGACGAGCGTCGGGGGGAGGTTCGAGGAGCTCGCGGAGATCATCGCGGCCTCGCGCCGCGCGGAACGGCTGGGGGTCTGCTTCGACACGTGCCACGTCTTCGCCGCGGGGTACGACATCCGCACCCCGAACGGCTACGCGCGCACGATGGGGGAGTTCGACCGCCTCGTCGGCCTGCGGCGCCTGGAGGCGTTTCACCTGAACGACTGCAAAGGGTCGCTCGGCGCGCGCCTCGACCGGCACACGCACATCGGCAGGGGAACAGTCGGCCTCGGGGCGTTCAGGGCGCTCCTGCACGACCGGCGTTTCGAGGGGTTGCCGATGGTGCTCGAGACGCCGAAGGGCGACGGGATGGCGATGGACCGTCGGAATCTCGCGGTGCTGCGGAAGCTGCGGAAGGCGGGAGGGGGCCGGAGGCGTGCTCCGCGGCCGGTGCGAAGCCGGGCGAAAGATGCTGAATAAGAACCTGACCCCGACGTCGGCGCCGGGTTGCCCGCGGCGGGCGCGGGTGCTATACTGCAGCCGGTTCAAGGTCTCCGCTCCGCGCGCGTGCGGCCCGGGAGGTGCGGAATGCCGATCTACGAATACTCCTGCGCCCGTTGCGGAAAACTGACCGCACTGCTCGAGCGGCGCGGCGCCTGGAATTTCTGGCGGAGGCGTTGCGCCTCCTGCGGCAGCAGGCGGCTGCGGAGGGCCTACTCGACCTTCTCGACCTCGAAAAAACAGTCGATGGGCGAGTTGCTGAACGAGATGCGGCGTATGGGGCCGGTGAACTTCGTTCCCGCGCCCCCGCCCGGCCTCCAGGGGCCGCCCCCCGGAGGGTGCCCCTATGCCGCCGGAGGCGGCGGGGAGACGAAAGGGGCCGGGGGGGCGGAGTGACGCGGCGACGGGGTCGAATCTGGAGGGCGCCTCCGTGACGATGGAATCGGATTTCTGGCAGTATTTCGCCTTCTTCCTCGTGGGCCTTATCGTGCTCTCCATAGTCCTGGCCGCCCTCTGCGCCTACCTGTTCAAGGACCGCTCCTGAGGCGGCGAGACGGCGATGCGCATCCTCAAGGGGATCGCCTGGTGGCTCGCGTTCAGCGCCCTCTGCGCGGCGGCGACGCTGGCCGCGATGCGCCAGGTCGCAGAGCGGAGCGGCAGGGCTGGCCTCTACGCGGCCTGGATGGACGAGATCCGGGACGCATTCGCCGAGGCGAACGGGTTCGCCGGGGAGCTGTACGAAAAGGCGGCGCTGACGCTGCGGTGTCGCGCGGGCGCGAACGGGGCCGGTGAGGGCGGGAAAGGAACGTGAAGCGACGCGGGCAGGCGCCGGATTCGGTGAAACGGGGCGGATCGATCACACGGATGTTGTCAGGGAGGTGGAATATGAGAAGGATCGCGTGCGCGGTGATGGCGATGGCGGCGGCGTGCGCCGCGGGGTGCGTGGACGTGAACCTGGGCCAGGCGAGCAAGGATTGGGCCGAGGTGGGCAAGGGGTTCGCCGACGCCTACAAGTCGCAGGGCGGCGTGGACGTCACAGTGCCGCAACAGCCGCCCGCCGACGTGCAGTAGCACACGCCGCGGGCGCCCAGTCCGGCGCCGATGCGGAAGGCCTCTATCCGCCCGAGGGGCGGATAGAGGCCTTGTCTGTCGCGCGCGAAGGCGGCGCCTGCGGCGTCCGCTAGTCGGCGAAGTTGGTGACGATATCCTTGGTGATGGCGGACTTCAGGTTCTGCAGGACCAGCGGCGTCAGGCTGTGGCGGATGAAGTTCTTGTTGAGTTGCCGCTCGGTGCGCTCCTCCCAGATGCTGAAGTTCCGGTAGGCGACCGCCTGCACCCTCCGGTTGAGCAGCACCCGTCCGGTCTTGATCTCCCGTATCCGGTAGACGACCTCCGCCGCGCCCTGCCAGGTCTGCGCCTTGATGTTGAACGAGATCGGGAAGATGATGTAGGTGAGGGCGACCGGGACCCCCATCGAGTTCCACCCCTCGAAGCGGCAGAGCGACTCGTTCAGCTCGCCCTCCATCAGCAGATTCGCCTTGGCGGCGAGCGCCTTCTCCTCGACGTCCCGAGGCGTGGCGTCCTTGTCGATCGGCAGCGTGATGACGTCCATGAACGCCTTGTTCCGCTCGATCTCGTCCTGGATCACCTCGCGCAGCTCGTCGACGCCGATGAAGAGCGGGTAGCGCGCGAAGCTCTTGTCCTGGAATATGCCGATGGCGAGGCTGTGGCCGAACGGCTTCTCGGGGGGGGCGTAGAAGGCGAGGGGCGGGGGTGGCGTGTTCATCCCCCCGCCGCAGCCGAGGAGGAGACCGAGGAGCAGGAGCTGCACAGACACGAGGATTCTTTTCACGCGACCGCCTCCTTGTGGCGCGCCGGGATCCCGCGGGCGCCGGTTCCGGATTGCGCGCCCGCACCGCACACGGTATCATACGCCCATGCCGATTGCCACGCTAAAACGCCTCCTCCCGCGCATCTGCATCCCGGCCGCCGTCGCCGCGGCGGGCGTCGTCTTCCTCGCTTACCCGAGGAGGCAGGTTCCGTCGATGCTCCGTCTCGTGCCCCGCGAGGGGCTCGCCGTGTGCGTCCGCGCGCGGGGGCTCGGGCAGATCTGGCGGCGCTGCGCCCGTTCGGAATTCGGCCGCATGGTCGCACGGGGGGAGATCTTCCCCCTCGACGAGCTCCGCGCCGCCGACGAGGAGTTCCGGGAGGAGTGGGAGGATCTCGACACCTCGCAATGGTCCGAGATCGCCGGGCGCGACTGCGTCTTCGTGCTGTACGCGGGGGGGGCGGGAACGCCGCCCCGGGCCGCCCTCTGGGCGCGGGTCGGCTTCAAAGCGCGCCTGCTCCATCTCTGGGAAAGGGGGCGCGCGGCCGTATGCTTCTGGCGGGCGGGGAGAATCCAGACACGGCGTGTGGGGACCCTCACCGTCAATTCGGTGCTGGATCGGAAGCGGGGGACGGTCGACGCCAGCTACGTCCTCGCCGGCGATCTCGGGATCGCGACGACGGGGGACGGGGAACGGTTCTGGGAGCGCGTCGCCGCCCTGGCGCAGGGGGGCGGCGCGCCCGCGCGGGGGGCGGAGGGGGTGATCGCCGAGGTGCGGGCGCCGGGCCGCGGGAAGGCGCAGGGGGCCTTCTTCGCGGACGCCGCCGCGCTGCGGCAGCTCGCGGGCGCGCGGATCGACAAATCCGGCCGGGTCGTGTGCGAGGAGGGGGGGGCCTTCTCCGCACGCGCCGCCGCGCGCGAGGCGCTGGCGGGGTGGACGACGATGTCGGGTTCGTTCACGCTCGGCGAACGCACGACCCTGGAGGCGCGCATCGGGCGTCCCGGCGGCGGCTCGGCGAAACCGCTTTCCGCGGACCCGCTCCTGCCCGCCGCGGCGCGCGGCGGGATACTGTACGCGGCGGGCCGATGGAACCCGCGGGACCTTCTCGACCGGGCGCGCCGAAGCTGGGACGGCGGCGAGGTTCGGTTCGAGAAGAAGGGAGGGGCGGCGACGTTTCCCGCGGCGCACTTCTCGATGCGATGGCTCGGAGATGACTGGTCGTTGTTGCTCTACCTCGACGGGCGGGGGATGCTGCACGCCGCCGCGTCGGCTGCGGTGGGCGATCGCACACTCGCCCGCGCGCGGTTGAGGCGCTTCCTGGAGCTCGCCGACGGCGCGGAGTTGTTCCTGGCCGACGGGCGCGGCGGCGGATGGGCGCCGGTGAGCGGCGCGCTGGAGGTGGAGGAGGAGAAGGCGGACCGGGGACTCCGCTGGCGCCTCAGCCCCGGCGCGCCCCTGGAGTATCTCTACGCCCCGGTCGTCCTCCTGCGCGACGGCCGTCTCGTCGTCGCCACCGCCGATCCGCCGGGCCTGGGCGCCGCCGTTCCCCTTTCCGCGAACGCGGGAGGGACGGGACGCTTCCTCCTGCGGGGGGGCGAGATGGAGCGCGCCGCCGCCTCGCTGCGGCAGATCCTCGCGATCGCCGGGGCGTTCGTCGAGAAAGAGGCCGATCGGGAGCGGATCGACGGGGCGCGCCGCGCGCTCGGGGCGCTGGCGTGGCTTGCGCCGCTGCGGGAGGTCAGGGCAACCGCGTCCGACGAGAAGGGGGGGACGCGGCTCTCCGTCATCGCGGAGATCGGGGATATCCGGGGGCGGTGAGGGGGAGCGGCGCCTGAAGGGTCCGGCGCCGCCTCAGCGCGGGACCAGGGGGCGCAGGGGGCCGAACCGCTCGAGGGCGGGGGGGAGGGCTTCGCCGTCGCCGAGGGCGAGGATCGTCGCGGCGCCGGGGCGCAGGTGCGCCTGCGCCGCGCGACGCACGTCCTCGCGGGTCACCGCCGCGACCTTTTCGGGCCAGGTCTTCAGATAGTCCCGCGGCAGCCCTGCGAATTCGATGCCGATCATCTGCTCCACCACCTGCGACGGGCTTGTGAAGTTGAAGACGAAGCTGTTCAGGCGCGAATCCTTCGCGCGCCGGAGCTCCTGGTCCGTCACCGGTTCCGTGCGGATCCTCTCCATCTCCTCCAACAGTATGTCGAGCGCCCGCGCCGCCGTGTTCTCCTTCGTCTGGCACGACGCGTAGAACAGCCCCGCCCGCACCGCCGGGGTGAAACGGGATCCCGCGCTGTAGGCGAGTCCCTCCGCGGTCCGGACGCGTTCCAGTATCCTCGACGAGAAGACCCCTCCCCCGAGTATCTCGTTCATCACCATCACCGGGAAGTAGTCCGGGTCGTCGCGCGGGATTCCCGCGTGCCCGACGAGGAGGTGCGCCTGCTCGGTGGGCCTGCGCACGAGGAAGACGAGGCGCTCCTCCCGCCCCTCCACGGGGGGTGGCGGGGCGGGGGCGGGGGATCGCGCCGGGCCGAAGGCGTCGTTGAGGGTCTTCACGAGCGTCTCCCGGTCGAACTCCCCCGCGGCGCCGAAGATCATCCCCGAGGGGTTGAAGCGCGCACGGTGGAAGGCGACGAGGTCGCCGCGCCCGATCCGGTCCATCGAGCTGGGCTCGCCGATGACCGGGTGCGCGTACGGGTGCGCGCCGTAGACGAGGCGGCGGAACTCGCGGGCGGCGGTCTGCCCCGGCTCGTCGTTCCAGCGGCGTATCGCCTCGCGGACCTGGTCCTTGCGGAGGTCGATCTTCTCCGGGGAGAAGGCGGGGCGCAGCAGCAGGTCGAGCGCGATGCCGAGGGCCTCTTCCGTGTCGCGGGAGAGGCAGGAGAGCGCACACGCCGCCCCGTCGTGGTCCGCGGCGGCGGAGAGCTCCGCCCCGAGGTACTCCAGACGGCGGTCCACCTCGTCGGCGTCCATCCCGGCGCTCCCCCCGGTGCGGATCAGCTCGGCGACGAGGGCCGCGAGCCCCTCCTTGCCCTCCGGGTCGAACGCGGAGCCGGCGCGCGCCATCGCGTGGAAACTGAAGAGGGGGAGGCGCGCGTCGCTGAACAGGTAGAGCGGGGCGCCGCAGTCGAGGACGACCCGTTCCGCCTCCGGGGGCGAGAAACGAAGCGGGGGGAACGCCATTTCGGCCGGGTGGACGGGGCCCCGCCGGGCGCCGCAGCCCGCGGCGGAGAGCGCGAAGACGAGGAGCAGCGCGGCGGCCCAATGCGTCACGGGATGAGGACGGTGGTGCACTTTTCCTCCGTGAGATAGTTGCGCGCCACGCGGACGAGGTCGTTTGGCGTGACCGCCCTGATCCTCGGGATATAGCGGTTCACGTAGTCCCAGCGGTCGATCGCGGCGTAGGTGCCTATGGCGGAGGCGATCTCCGCGGTGGATTCGAGGCCGCGGACGAAATCCGCCTCGATCGAGTTCCGAGCCTTGGCGAGCTCCCAGTCGCTCACCGGCTCCTGCGCGAGCAGGCGCAGCTCCCCGCGGATCGCCTCGGCGGCCTCCTCCGCCGTACGGGGGCTCCGGGGGATCGCGTGGACGACGAACAGGTACGGGTACCGCGAGGGGGGAGAGGAGGCGGAGACGGAGACCGCGACCCGCTTCTCCTGGACGAGGCGCCGGTGAAGGCGCGAGCTGCGGCCGGAGGAGAGGATGTTCTCCAGGACGTTCAGGGCGATGTCGTCGTCGGACTCCGCCGCGGGCTTCTGAAAGGCGAGGGCGACGCGCGGCGAGGCGTCGAGCGAGAGACGCGCCTGGCGCGGACCGCGTTGCGGCGGCTCGCGGGTGACGACCGGCGGCGGGGGCGGCTGCGCGGGGATCGGGCCGAAGTAGCGCTCCGCGAGGGCGACGACCTCGTTTCGGTCTACGTCGCCCGCGACGGCGACGATCGCGTTGTTGGGGGCGTAGTAACGCCGGTACCAGGCCTCGACCTCCGCACGCGGGATGCGCTCGATGTCGGACCTCCATCCGATGATCGGCCACCGGTACGGGTGCGCGATCAGGGCGGTCGCGAAGAGCTGCTCCCAGAACGCCCCCCCCGGGCTGTCGTCCACGGTGAGGCGCCGCTCCTCGAGGACCACCTGCCGCTCGCGGTGGAACTCCCTGAAGACCGCGTTGGCCATCCGGTCGGACTCAAGCGCCATCCAGAGCTCCAAGCGGTTCGCCGGCAGACTGCAGTAGTACTGTGTCCGGTCCTTGCCGGTGCCGGCGTTCAGCCCCTCGGCCCCGGCGGCCATGTAGATCTTCCAGAGTTCGTTGCGCACCGTCAGCTCGCCGGCGCGGCGCTCCGCCTCCTCCAGCTCCTTCCGGAGCCGCGCCGTCTCCCCCGCCGCGCCGCCTCCGCGTTCCATCGCGGCGACCGCGTCGTGGAGCTCTTCGATCTTGGCGAGAAGGGGCTCTTCCGCCTCCCAGTCCCTCGTCCCGACCGTGCGCGTCCCCTTGAACATCATATGCTCGAGGAGATGGGTGATGCCGGTCTTCCCCGGCTCCTCGTTCACTGAGCCCACGCGGTAGAAGACGGAACAGGAGACGACGGGGGCCTGGCGGTGCTCGACGACGAGAAGGAGGAGGCCGTTGGAGAGGCGGTGCTCGGCGGCGTCCACGCCGAGTGGGGACTCCGCCGCCGCCCGGCCGGGCGAAACCAGGGCCAGGAGCGTTGCCGCGAGGAGCCGCCCGATGCGGATGGATGGGGAGGATCCCATCGTGCCCCTCTCCGTCGAGGCGGCCCGCCTCAGGCGGCGCCGCCGGCCGTCTTCTCCACGTCCCAGTTGTTCGCGACGATCAGGGCGCGGGTCCTGCGCCCGTCCTTCTCGATCTCGACGAGCTCGCCCGCGGCGCGGATATGCTCGCCGACGCAAAACTCGCCGCGCACGTAGCTGTCGGAGAGGACGAGGACGAACCGCTCCTCCCGCACCCCGTCGACCTCGGCCTCCTCGAGGGGGAAGACGAGCGGCATGTAGATCGAGTGGCGGATATCGGTGATGCGGGCCTCGAGGCGCGCCTCCTTCCGGAGGCTGCGGATGCGGCAGTCCCGCAGCGGGATCTCGTCCTCGCGCGCGTAGATGAAGAACGGGCAGACGAGGATGCCGCCGTGATAGAGGCGCAGCGGCCAGAACTTCCCGAACTCGTGGACGTGGCGGGAGGGGTCCTCCCGGACGAGGGCGAGGATGCGCCGCATCAGGGCGTAGTTCTCCTCCACCGTGCCGTGCACGGCGAGGTCGGTGTCATCGTCGTGCTCCTCGAGTCGCCCGTACTGGAGCGAGCCGGTCAGGCCCATCCGTTCGACCGGGACCTCCAGCAGCTCGCTGGCCGCCCGAACCCCCTTGTCGATCTTCGGGTAGAGCTCCATGCAGAGCCGGAGGGACTTCTTGGAGTCGAAGAAGCCGACGAAATCGCTGCGCGGCATCAGGAGGTTGTTCTTGATCACCGGGGCGACGCAGGCGCTCCGCGCGAGGTCGGGGAAGAGGGTGTAGTGCATCTCGATCTGCTGCGGGTTGGTGAACGAGTGCATCTTCCCGTCGCGGTACGTCTTGTGGAGGCAGTCGTAGTCGCGGCCGAAGATCTCCGCCCAGCCGCCCTTTTTCGGGTAGTAGAGTATCTTCGCGGAGATCATCCCGGGCGGATGGCAGTAGCCCTGGGCGAAGGCGAGGCTGCCGTCCTTCCTGAGGAAGTAGGTGCAGTCGGTGACCCTCTCCCCGAGTTCGGCGATGGGGACGAGGAAGATATCCATCATCTCGTCGAAACGATCCTTCATAGGGGGGGAAGTATACTACAACGGGCCGCGGATGCCACTATGAAGGCGTGTGAGCGTATGGACTCGCGCGGGCGGGCGCGCCGCATTTCGAGGCGCCGCATTTCGAGGTTGCGCTCCCGATGGCGCCGCGGTAAAATCGGGTGTCCCGCGCGGGGGGCGCATCCGGCGCGCCGGGTCGCGGGCGAGAGGAGGAGGGTATGCATATCGGACTGTGCGCCGCCTGCTGCGCGGCGCTGGTCGCAGGCGCGGCCGCGGCGGATCCGCCCGCCGCGCCGCCCGCGGCCGTCTCCGCCGCCCCGGCCGCCCGCTACACGGCCGCGGACTGTTCGCGCCTCAACGGGATCCCCGGCCTGCCCGATGCGCTTCTCTCGATGCACGTCACGCTCTACCAGGGGTACGTGAAGAACGCCAATCTTCTGGCGGAGAAGCTGACGGCTCTCTCCGCCGCCGGGGGCGGCCGCTCGCCCGAGTATGCCGAGCTGAAGCGGCGTTTCGGCTGGGAGTACGACGGGATGCGTCTGCACGAGCTCTACTTCGAGAACATCTGCTCCCGGCGCGAGGCGCTCGACCCGAAGGGCCCGCTCGCCCGGCGCCTCGCGAGCGACTTCGGGAGCGTGGAGGCGTGGAGGAAGGAGTTCGTCGACACGGGGATGATGCGCGGCATCGGCTGGGCGGCGCTCGTCGACGACCCGCGGAGCGGCCGGCTGACGAACGTCTGGATCGGCGAGCACGATGTCGGGCATCTCGCGGGGGCTCGCATCGTACTCATCGCGGACGTCTTCGAGCACGCGTTCATCACGGAGTTCAAGCTCGACCGGGCGAAGTACCTCGAGGCGTTCCTCGCCGCCGTCGACTGGAAGGCGGCGGAGAAGCGTCTCGGCGCGCGGTAACGCGGAGACACTCTTTGCAGGGCACACGCGGGGAAGCGGTCGCGAAGTGGACATTCCACGGGTGAACGCGCCATTCCGCCCCGGGTTTTTCACTGTGCCCTGTGCCGCGGCGGGGCGAGAAGCGGGATCTGAAGAGTGTCCCCGCGTTGTAGTTCCGGTTCTCTCACGTCGTATCTGGTCTTTCCCCCATCAGAGGGGGGGATGTGGCATAACCCAAGCAAAACGCCAGAGATCCATTTTTCCGTTGCACCCCGCTGCGGGCGGGAGTAAGATCAGCCGGGCGTGCGGTCGGTCGGGAGAGGAGGGGAGGGTATGAAGAGAATTGTCGCGGCGTTGGCGGTGCTGGTGCTCGCGTCGGGGGCCGCGCAAGCGGGACCGGTGTGGCCGATGCAGGGGCAGAACCCGCAGCGCACGGGGCAGAGCCCGTTCGCGGGTCCCACGAGACCCGTGCTTCACTGGACCTACCTGACCGGGGGCATCTACAACTCCCCCGCCATCGGCTCGGACGGGACGGTGTACTTCGGCTCCCAGGACAACCGGCTCTACGCCGTGAACTCATCCGGGGGGCACAGGTGGACGTACCACACCGGCGGCGGCATCTACAACTCCCCCGCCATCGGCTCGGACGGGACGGTGTACGTCGGGTCGCTCGACAATCGTTTCTACGCCGTCAACTCCGCCGGGATGCTCAGGTGGTCGTACTCGACCGGCCCGATATCCTCCGCATCATCCCCCGCCATCGGCTCGGACGGGACGATCTACGTCGGGTCGGACTACGACGTCGGGTCGGACTATTGCCAGTTCTATGCATTCAATTCGAGAGGGACGTGTCGCTGGAGCTACCAGATGCCCGGGATGTCGTCCGGTGTCCCCAAATCCCCGGCGATCGGCTCGGACGGGACGGTGTACGTCGGCTCCATGGCCAACCGGCTGTACGCCTTCAACTCGAACGGGGCCGTCAGGTGGTCGTACAGCACAGGCGCCCAGCCCTCCGGCCAGTCGATCGGGCCTGACGGGACGGTCTACGTCGGATTCGACGACAACCGGCTCTACGCCTTCAAATCCAACGGCGCGCGCAGCTGGTCGTATATGATGGGCAAACACGCCTATTCTTCCCCCGCCATCGGGTCCGACGGGACGGTCTACGTCGGGTCGTACGACAACCGCCTCTACGCGTTCCATTTCAGCGGGGGCTTCAGGTGGACGTACCGCACCGGCGGCACCGTCGAATCGTCCCCCGCCATCGGCTCGGACGGGACGGTGTACTTCGGCTCCACGGACAACCGGCTCTACGCCTGCAACTCCATTGGGACGCTCAGGTGGTCCTACACGGCGACCGCTCTCGTCGAGGCGTGTGGCCCCGCCATCGGCTCGGACGGGACGATCTACTTCGGGACGGGGGACAACCGACTCTGGTCCGTGGGCGTGCCGACGACGCCGACGCCGACCCCCGTGCCGCCGGCGCAGGTGGACGTCAGCGGAAGCACGGTCTCGCCGGGCGACACGCTCAGCGCCGTCTTCCGGACCAACCAGCCGATCTCGCAACCGTTCACCGCGTACGCGGTCGTCATATTCCCCGACGGCGCGACGATGGTGAACGTCCTCGACTTCAGCACGGCATTGAAGCCGGTGGCGAGCGACGTGCAGGGGCTTCCGGCAGGGTTCGAGTACACGCTCATAAACAACCTCGTCATCCCGGGGACGATTCCCCCGGGCCGATACGAGATCGTGGCGGCGTTCTTCACGCCGGGTCGGCCGATCACGAGCCGGGACGACGCCTTCTACCAGGCGAGCGTGTTCGTGACAGTGCAGCGGTAGCCGAGTTCGGGGCGCTCTTCACGGCACACACGAAGCCGGCGGGATGCAGGGTGCGCGTCCCCCGGGGGTGCGATGGCAGCGAAGACGCTGTATGCAACTGTTTCCGCACGAATGTGGTATGGCATTATTCGTCCCGGGGACGATTAAATCCGTAAGATGTTGAAGCGGTGAGTGTTGTATACAACGTCTGCGTCGGGGAGGACGGCGCATGATCCGCCCCGGTCCGTGCTCCATCAGCCGCAGGCCGTTCGTCGCCCCGTGCGGTCGCGGCCCCCGTGCACCCCTGGACGGGGCGGCGCCCGTTTTCTGGCGCCGGCCCGTCTTCCTGCGCCGGCCCCCTGTGCCGCGCCGTTTCCCCGCGGCCCCCGCGCCGTTTTCCCCCGCGTCGGATCCCGCGGTCCGGACGGCGCGGCGATTCCTCTCCCTCCACGCCGAAGCCCTCGGCGTCGATCCTCCCTGCCTCGTCTTCGTCCGCCTCTGGCGCACGCGCAGCGGCGCCCACGTCAGGTTCCAGCAGGTCCTCGACGGCGTCCCCGTCATAGGCGCGCTCCTCGACGTCCACCTCGATGCCGCGGGGACGGCGACCGTCGTGACCGGCGCCTTCCACCGGGGGCTGAAGAGGAGCGGCGCCTTCCGAAAGGCGGGCATCGGCAAGAGGGAGGCGGCGCGGGTCGCGCGGGCGGACCTCGGGCGCGGCGCGCGGCTGCGGGCGGAGGAGGGGTGCGCGGAGCTGGTGTTCGTGGAGCGCCGGCACGCGCGGCGGGTCTACAAGGTGGTGCTCCCCGCGTCGCGGCCGCTCGGAAACTGGGTCTACCTCGTCGACGCCGCCACGGGCGCGATCCTCCGGAGCAGCAACACGATGCGCTTCGCCCGCGGCAGCGTCTTCCCGAGGAGCCCCGCGGAGGATCCCGCGCCGCGCGTTGTCCCGCTCGAGCGCCTCCGCGACCCGTTCCTCCTGGAGGGGACGCACGTCGCCGTCGTCAACGAGGATTGCCCCGAGGCGCGCGAGGAGGACGGGGAGTTCCTCTATGATCCCTCCGACACGCACTTCGACGAGGTGATGGCGTACTACCATATCGACCGCGCGGCCGAGGCCTTCGGGCGCCTCGACCCCGGGATCGAGACCGCGCTGGCGACACGCGGGACGCTGCGCGTCCATGTGCACGCCGGGGAGCGGATGGAGAACGCCTGGTACGATCCGGCCACCCGCGCCATATACTTGGGCGACGGCGGCGGGCCGGGGCGGTTGAACGACCTCGCCAAGGAGGCGGCGGTGATCTGCCACGAGTACGCCCACGCCGTGCTCGACCGGGTCAATCCGCACCTGAAGGGGCCCGAGGCCGACGCGTTGCACGAGGGGTACGCCGACTACTTCGGCTGTTCGCTCACCGGAGACCCCCTGATCGGGGAGTGGGTCGTCGCCGCCCGCGGCGAGCCGTGCCTCCGCAACCTGGGGAACCGCCTGCGCTACCCGCGCGACCTGTCGGGCGCGCCGCACGCGGACGGCGCGATATGGGCCGGGGCGTGCTGGGACCTTCGACGGGCGCTGGGGCCGGAGACGGCGGACGCGCTCGTCTACGAGAGCATGCATTTCCTGCCCGAGTTCGCGCGGTTCGCCGACGCGGCGACGGGGCTTGCGCAGGCCGCCGGGTGCGTCTTCGCCGGACGCCACCGGGGGCGGATCGCGGAGGCGCTGGCCGACAGGGGGTTCGGCGCCGACATCGAGAGGAGGCCGTTATGCGTGCCGCGCCATGCCTGATCTTCGCGATGCTGCTCTCCGCGGCGCCCGCCAGTCACGAGCGCGACCTCGCCACACAGCTCCCGGCGGAGGTCGTGGACTACGTCGTGGCGGCCCGGCTCGACGCCGGCCGAGCGGAGGAGTTGCTGAAGGAGCTGTTCCAGCGGCTGCGGATGCGGCCGCGTTACGCGCTCGCGGTCTTCCCGCTCCCCGGCGACGACCGGGCGCGTCTGATCTTCATCAAGGGGAAGGATGCCGACGTCGCGCTCGTCAAGAAGGCCCTCGTGGCGATGGACGCGGCGTCTCCCCCGGCGCAGGAGGAGGAGCGCGTTCCGCTGCTGCGGGTGGAAACGGGGGCGGCGGGGCCCGCGGAGATGCGGCGGCGGATCGTCGCGGCCGCCGCGCGCGCCCGTCTTTCGGTCGCGGACAAGGATCTGTTCATCTACCCGGAGGGGGTCGAGGGGGGGCTCTTCTTCACCGGGCCCGCGGCGCTCCAGGCCCCTGTCGCCGAGCTCGCCGAGGGGCTCGGGAAGAATCCGCTCCCCGGCGCCGCCGACGCGGCGCGGGACTGGCTCCTCGGGCTGGGCAGGGAGACCGCGAAATCGTTCGCGGCGCTTCTATCCGCGGCCCTCTCCGCCGCCGCGGTCCTGCTGCTCCACCTTCTCCTCTGCCGCCTGCCGCGCCTCGGCGCGCGCTACCGGAGATCGTTCCGCTTCTTCTGGGAGAGGCTGTTCGCGTCGTTCAAGGGGAAGGACCTCGCCTGGGAGATCATCAAGGCGGCGGCGGAGTTCGGGGCCGCCGCGGCCCTCCCGTCGCCGGAACGGATGCGGGGCGCGGCGCCGCCGCGCGCGCAGGCGCTCGACGCCGCCCGCCGGTACGCGCGCTGGCGGGGCGTGAATCCGGACGAGCCGGAGATCGCGGGGCTGCTCGATGCGGCGGTGGAGGCGGCGGTGCATCGGGCCGTCCGCGGGGAGGGGCGGGGGTGAGGCGTCGAACGCGCGCCTTCGGCCCGCTGGGCGGCTCGGGGTGCGCGGGCCGTGTTACAATGGCGTTCCAGACCGGCAGGGGGGTGCGCAGTGGGGAGACCGGAAGCCGAGGAGAGACCGCTGGCCGTGGCGATCGCGGCGCTCGTCCACGAGGGGAGGATACTCCTGATCAGGCGGGCGCGGGGGGACTACCCGGGGCTCTGGGGTCTGCCCGGCGGGAAGATCGAATGCGGCGAGCATCTGTCGGAGGCGGCGGAGCGGGAGATACGCGAGGAATGCGGCATCGAGGCGGCGTTCGTCCGGCACCTCGGCTGCGTCTCGGAGCATTTGGTGGAGGAGGGGCGGGTTAGGCGCCATTTCATCCTGCACGTTTGCGCGCTCGCACCTCGAGGCACGATGCTGCGCCCCGGCGCCGAGGGGGAGCTGCGCTGGTGCCCGCTGGAGGCGCTTGGGCCGATGCGCGGCGAGATCATCCCCAGCGATCTGCTCATCATCGAGCGGATGGTGGCGGGGGAGGGGAAAGGGTACTACGACTGCGTGCTCGAGAAGACCGGGGATGCCCACGTGTTGAAAAGATTCGTCTGAGGGATCCGTCACTCCTCCGCGGGCTTGATCAGCGGGAGGATGACGGTGAACACCGTGTCGCGCCCTTCGAGGCTCATCACCTCGATCTTCCCGCCGTGCTCCCTGACGATCCCGTGGGCGATGCTCAAACCAAGCCCGGTGCCCTGCCCGAACTCCTTCGTGCTGAAATACGGGACGAAGATCTTCTCGATCCGGTCGGGCGGGATGTGGGGGCCGTTGTTGGCGATGGCGATCTCGGCGGCGCCGTTTTGGTGGCGGCTCGTCACCGTGATCAGGCGCTCCCCGTCTTTCTCCATCAGGGCGTGGTGCGCGTTGGTGAGGATGTTGACGAAGACCTGCTGCAGCTGGTTGGAATCGAGCATCCCCTTCCGGATCGACGGGTCGAGGCGGGTCTGCACGCGTATCCCGTTGGCGATGAACTGGTGCGCCTTCAGGTCGATCGCGAGGCCGACGATCTCGTTCACCGAGGCGCAGACGCGTCGCAGCGGCGGCTTGCGGGAGAAGGTGAGAAGATTCCTCACCAGGTACTGGCACCGGAGCGCCTCCTTGTGGAGGCGGTCGATGTCCTCCTTGAGTTCCGCCGGGGCGTCATGCTGTCGAAGGATCTCGGCGTACCCGAGGACGCCGGTGAGGGGGTTGTTCAGTTCGTGGGCGATGCCGGAGATGAGTTCGCCGAGGGCCGAGAGCTTCTCCTTCTGTATCAGTTCCTCCTCGATCTGCTTGCGCCGCGTGATCTCCTCGGAGATCCCCGCGTAGCCGATCAGTTTCCCCGTCTCGTCCCTGATGGTGCACATCCGCAGCGAGACCGGGAACACCTCGCCTGATTTTCTCCGGTCGAAGATCTCCCCCTCCCAGAGGCCGTTCCTCGCCTCGCGGGCGATGCGGCCGGAGAGATCGGGCGGGTTTCCGGGGACGCCCTCGAAGAAATCGGCGGAGCGCATCCCGAGCATCTCCTCCGCCCGGTAGCCGAGCATCTTTTGCACGGCGGGGTTGGCGTAGACGATCCGGCGGTTGAGGTCCATGATCATCACGCTCGCCGACGTGTTCTCGATGACGCTGGCGAGCTGCCGCATATGCCGCTCGATGATGAGACGTTGGGAGATGTCGCGGCAGATGGCGAGGACGATCCGCCTGCCGCGGAAGTCGACTGCGCTCGCGCTGACGTCGGCGACGAAATGCGCCCCGGTCTTCCTGAGCATCTCGATCTGGGCGGATGCGCGGGAGCTCCCCTCGTCATCGCCCAGGCGCCGCAGGATCCCGGCGAACTCCCCCGGGGCGTAGAGCTCGGAGTTCTTCAGGCCGAGGAGCTCCTCCGCGGAGTAGCCGGTCATCGTCTCCGCCATCCGGTTCGCCGTGAGGATCCGGTCCGCCTGTGGGTCGATGGTGAATATCGCGTCGTTCGCCCGTTCCATCAGGAGCCGGTGGAGGATCTCGGACTCCTTGAGCTCGGCGGTCTTTTCCGCCACGAGGGTCTTGAGCCCGGTCGTGTATTCGCTGATCACCGCCTGGGCCTTCCGCTTTGCCGTGATGTCGGTGAGGAGCTGGATGACGGCCCGGCCGCCGTCGGGCATCAGGAACGGGCTCGCGGAGGATTCGTAGAGACGCCCCTTCTGATCGCGCATCACACAGCTGAAGGACTCCTTCCCCTCGTGCAGGATCGCCGTGATCGGGCAGGAGGGGCAGCTGCTCGTTCGCCCGGCGATGGCGGCGTAGCACTTCCGGCCGACGAGATCCCCGTAGCGTCCGCGCAGCCTGGCGTTGTTGTAGAGGATGGTATGGGAGGCGTCCTCTATCAGGACAAAACAGCCGACGGCGTCAAATATCTCGAGGGGGGCGCGCGGCGGCCCGGCCTTGGGCGCCGTGGGGCGCGCGGGACCGGGGCGCTTCGTCCGCGAAATCCTGGAAGAGGTGCGCATACGCGATTTGAGGTTGAAAAAGTATATACGAGCGCCGCAAGGCGGGTCAACGAAAAGCGCATTCACGAAAAGCGCATTCCCTGAAAAGCGCATTCCCCGTCCCGTTCCCGGCGACGGCGATCTGGCGACGGCGATCTTGCCCGCGCCGCCGCGCGGATGCTACCATCGTCGTCCGCTCAGCCATGGAGTTGCCGATGCCCGATCCGACCCGGTCCGCCCGATACTGGGGCGCCGTGCTCGTCTGCGCCTGCATCGCCGTCGGGGGGGCGCTCGCGCCGCGCGCCCCCGTTCCCGCGGATGCGCCCGCCCGCCGCGCCGTTCCCGGAGAGGAGGAGATGCTCCGCCTCTTCGAAAAGGCGGTCTCCGAGCGGCCGCTCGTGAGGCACCTGTCGCTCCTCTTCGCCGGCGCCGTGGTTGCGGGGCTGCTCATCGACGTCAAGGTTGCCGCGCGCCTCCTCCGCCGGCGTCTTGCGCCGGCCGGGACCCCGGGGGAGGGGTGGGGAATCGGCGAGGTGCTGAAGGCGGCGCTCCTCTTTCTCTCCGTCTTCCTCGCCCTGCAGGCGCTCGCGCCGCTGTTCCGGCGGCTTTTTGGCGGCCCCTCGGAGGTCACGCTCCAGGTCGCCTTCCAGTTCTTGGCGGAACTCGCCGCGGTCGCGTACATCCTCGTATCCGTCCGGCCGGGGCCGCGCGGGCCGCTCGCGGGGCTCGGGCTCGGGGCCGGGCGGCCGCTCCCGGCGGCGTGGGCCGGCGTGAAGGCGTACGCCGGGTTCCTCCCGGTCCTGCTCTGCCTCGTCGTGATCAGCCGCATCGCCGCAGAGCGGACGGGCGTCGCGGTCGAGCCGCAGGCGCCGCTCGGGCTCTTCTTCGCCGATCTGTCGGGCCCCGCCCTGGTATTCCTGGCGGCGTTCGTGGCCGTCATCGGCCCGGTCTTCGAGGAGATCTTCTTCCGTGGCTTCGCCTACCAGGCGGTCAGGCGGCGGTGGGGGCGGCTGCCGGCCGTGCTCCTGACCGCGCTCCTCTTCTCCGCCCTCCACGCCAACGCCGCGGTCTTCCTGCCGATCCTCGGCCTCGGCGTCGTCCTGGCCTCCGTCTTCGAGACGACGGGGTCGCTCGTGGCGCCGATCGCGGTCCACCTCTGCCAGAACGGCGCGGCGGTTGCGGCGGCCCTCCTGCTCCGCTCCATTGCATCCCCCTGACTGTGCTACAATCGGTTCTCGACAGTCCGGCATCTCGACCGCATGGAGGCCGTATGAGAGTCAAAACCATCGCGTGGAAGAACGGGGCGATGCGCATCGTGGACCAGACAAAGCTTCCCGGGAAGCTCGTCTACAAGGAGTGCCGGACGCCCGGCGAGGCGTGGGACGCCATCAAGCGGCTCGAGGTGCGCGGCGCCCCCGCCATCGGGATCGCGGGGGCGATGGGCGCGCTGCTCGGGATCCGGAATTCCCGCGCGCGGACCTTCGACCGGTTCTTCGCGGAGCTCCGGAAGGTCGCCGACTACCTCGGCTCCTCGCGTCCCACGGCGGTGAACCTGTTCTGGGCCCTGCGGAGGATGACGGAGACCGCCGCCCGGCACCGCACCGACGACATCCCCGCCCTCAAGAGGATCCTCGAACGGGAGGCGCTCGCCATCCTCGATGAGGACAACGACATCTGCCGCCGCATCGGGGCGCACGGCGCGGCCCTTCTCGCGCACGGGACTCGAATCCTGACGCACTGCAACGCCGGGGGCCTCGCCACGGCGGAGTACGGGACCGCCCTCGCCGTGCTCTTCGCCGCCCACGAAGCCGGGAAGCGGATCAGCGTCTTCGCCGACGAGACGCGGCCGCTCCTCCAGGGGGCGCGGCTGACCGCGTGGGAGCTGATGCGCGCGGGCATCGACGTGACGCTCATCTGCGACAGCATGGCCGCCCGGCTGATGTTCGAGCGGCGGGTGGATATCGTCATCACCGGCGCCGACCGGATCGCCGCCAACGGGGACACCGCGAACAAGATCGGCACCTACGGCCTCGCGCGGCTCGCCGAGGCCCACGGCATCCCGTTCTACATCGCCGCGCCGCTCTCCACCGTGGACCTCGATCTCCGCACCGGGAAGGGGATCCCGATCGAGCAGCGCGACCCTGACGAGGTGCGGACGATCGGCGGGACGCGCATCGCCCCGGCGAGGGTGAAGGTCTACAACCCCGCCTTCGACGTGACCCCCGCCCGCTTCATTGCGGGGATCATCACGGAGACCGGCGTCGTCGGCCCCCCGTACCGGGCGAACCTGCGCGCGGCGTTCAGGAAGGCGGGGGTGAAACCGAGGCCGCGGCGGTGAGGGGCGGGAGGCGCGCGTGGAACGGACGCTCGGCGACATCGGCGAGTTCGCCCTCATACGGGAGCTGAGGGGGCGGCTGTCCGCGGGGCCGGGGACGCTCGTCGGCATCGGGGACGATGCGGCCGTGCTCGAGCCGCCCGCCCCGGGGCGCGTCCTGCTCTTCACGACGGATATGCTCGTCGAGGGGACGCACTTCGACCTCGCCGCCGCCTCCCCGTACCGGATCGGGTGGAAGGCGCTCGCCTGCAGTCTGAGCGACATCGCCGCGATGGGCGGCGTGCCGCGCGCCGCGGTCGTGTCGCTTGGCGCCCCCGGGGGGCTCGGCGTCGACTTCTGCCGCGAGCTGTACCGGGGTATGGACGAGGCCGCCCGGCGGTTCGACTGCGGGATCGCGGGGGGGGACACCGTCGGGAGCAGTCGCGGGCTCGCCGTGTCGGTGGCGATGCTCGGGGATGTGGAGCGGGAGCGGCTCGTCTTGCGCTCCGGCGCCCGCACCGGCGACGGCCTCTGGGTGACCGGGTGGCTGGGGGGATCGCTCGCGGGCAAACACCTCGCCTTCACGCCGCGGGTGCACGAGGCCCGTTTCCTCGTCGAGCGCTTCCCGGTAACGGCGATGATGGATCTGAGCGACGGGCTCGGGAGCGACCTGTTCAGGATGGCGGAGGCGAGCGAGGCGGGGTTCCGGCTGTGCGCCGGCCGGATACCTGTCGACAGGGCGGCGATCGGGGATGCGGACGAGGAGACGCTCCTCCGGAGGGCGCTCTACGACGGGGAGGATTTCGAGCTGCTCGCGGCGGTGGCCCCCTCCGTCGACGACGCCGTCGTGAAGGAGGCGTTCGACGCGCGTTTCGACTGCGGGATCCGGCGGATCGGGACGGTGATGGGAAAGGCGCACGGCATCACGCTCTCGACGCCGGAGGGGGAGAGGCCCCTCATCGAGGGGGGGTTTGCACACCTCGCGTAGACGTTGTATATAACTCACGCCGCCGCAACGAGTTAATACTTTAATCGTCCCCGGTACGTTTAAAGTTGTAATTCGTTCTCTGGGAGTATGATGGATACAACGTCTACCTTATTTATCTCTTCGGGACCTGAAGAGACGCGGCGCATCGGGGCGCGCATCGGCGCGCGCCTGAAGCCCGGCGCGGTGCTCGCGCTCCGCGGCGAACTCGGGGCGGGGAAGACCTGCTTCGTCCAGGGGCTCGCGGAGGGGCTCGGGATCGTCCCGCCCGCGCGCGTGAGCAGCCCGTCGTTCGTCATCATCAACGAGTACCCGGCGCGCATCCCGCTCTTCCATTTCGACCTGTACCGCCTCCCCGACGGGACTGAACTGGTCGAGCTGGGCTGGGAGGACTACCTCGAGCGCGGGGGGGTGATCGCGATCGAGTGGGCGGAGCGGATGGCGGCGCTTCTCCCGGAGGACCGCATCGATATCGAGATCGAGGTCACCGGCGAGAAGAGTCGCCGGATCACCGTGCGGGGGGCGCAGGCGGAAAGACTGGCCGCGGATGGAGGCGGCTGAAGAGGGATCGCGCCGCGAAGGGAACGGGAAACCGCTGGACGCGGATGCGCGCGGCGTGAACGGCTGTTCTTCTCCGTCTTTTCTGTGGAGGCGATGAACGCATGAATATCCTCGGGCTCGAGGCATCCACGCGCAGGGCGAGCATCGCCGTCGTCCGGAGCGGGGGGGCGCCGGCGGAGACGGTGCTCCCGGACGACCGGAGCGCCTCCGCGCAGCTCGTCCCGGCGCTCGACGGGCTGTTGAAGAAGTGCGGGCTGGCGGCGGGCGACCTCGACGGCATCGCCGTCGGGATCGGACCGGGTTCGTTCACCGGGATCAGGATCTGCCTCGCGACCGCACGCGGGTTCTCCGCCGCCCGCGGGACGCCGATCAGGGGCGTCTGCGGTTTCGACGCGCTCGTCGCCGAATATTTCGAACCGGCCGGCGCGAGGGAAGACGGGATCCCGTCTCCGCCCTTCTCCCCCGGAGGGGGAGGGGCGGGGAGCGAGAGGGGGGCGGAGCGCCTGTGCGTCGTCGCCGACGCGCACAGTCACGGGCTCTACGCGGCGGTCTACGCGCGGGACGGCGGAAAGTACCGGCGCGCGCAGGAGCCGTTCGTCTGCCGGCCCGACGCCCTCCCCGGGAGGATCGAGGGGGAGGTCTTCTTCCTCGGGCCGCACCTCGACAGGTTCAGGGAACCCCTCGCGAAACTCTTCGCCGGGCGTGCCTCGTTCGATACAGAGAACCGCTTCCCGTCCGCGACGGCCGCCGCGCTCCTGTTCGAGAGCCCCTCGGCCGTCCGCGACGATCCCCCCGGCGCGGTCGCCCCGCTCTATCTTCTCCCGGGCGTCCGCGTGAAACCGGCCGGCGGCAGGGCGTAACGCGCGAAGCTGCGGTGCGGGCATCCGAACGGCATCGACCGCGGCGGCAATCCAGGGTCAGGCCTTTACTCTTTACAGAGCATTCAACCGGCAAGACCCGACTGGTCGGACACAAGCGGCCGGGAAGGGATGGTGGGCGATGCAGGACTTGAACCTGCGACCTCTTGGGTGTGATCCAAGCGCTCTAGCCAGCTGAGCTAATCGCCCCCCGAGGATGTCCTCAGTATACCAGTTCCATCCCGCCTGTAAACCATCTTCCGCCCCGTCCTGGATTTCGCTATACTGTGATAAAGGGGATACCCAATGCACCAGCTTCAACGCGATATCGCGCGGCTCCTCGTTGTGCAGGAGCGGGAGCGCGAGCTTATGGCCCTCGAGAAGGAGAAGGCGGCGCTCCCGGAAGCGCTCGAGGGAGCGAAGGCGGCCGTCAAAGAGGCGGAGGGGGAGGTCGAGCGGCGCAAGGGCGAGCTCAAGGCTCTCCAGATGAAGAAGAAGGAGCTCGAACTCGAGTCCTCGGCGAAGCTCGAGGCGGTCGCCAAGTACCAGAAGCAGCAGTTCGACGTCAAGACCAACGCGGAATACCAGGCGCTCCAGAAGGAGATCGTCAACCGCCAGATCGAGAACTCCCGGATCGAGGACAGGATCCTCGAGACGATGCTGGAGATCGAGGAGCGCGAGGGGACGATACGGGCGGGCGAAGAGGACGTGAAGGCCAGGGGGCACGATCTTGCCGCGCAGGAGAGGAACACCGCGGAGAAGGGGACGCGGATCGAGGCGAGGATCGCCGCGCTCAAGGCCGAGCGAGACGCCCTCCTCCCCGGGATAGACGAGGCCGTGCTCCGCAGGTACCAGCGGATCTTTCGGAACAAGAGGGACATGGCGGTCGTGCCGCTCGCCGGCTACGTCTGCGGCGGGTGCCATATGCACCTGCCTCCGCAGATCGCGCACCTCGTGCGCAAGGGCGACGAGCTGGTGATCTGCGAGAGCTGCTCGCGAATCCTCTACTGGGCGGAAGGGCTCGTGGACAAGGAGCCCGCCGCCGGACCGTCCCCGGAACCGGCGCCGGGGATCGTCGGGCAGGCATAGGCGACGGCTTCCGCGGGATAGGTGCATGCCGCGGAGCGGGGGCGGCCCTGATTCTCGAGGGGGAACGGCCGGCGGGGGTTCCCTCGGCGCCCCGGACCTTTCCGCATCGATCTTTCAGCTCTTTCTCACTGTTCAGGGCGGGCCGGGCGGCCGCGCCGGGCGCGAAAGCGCCCGGCGAGGAAAGTCCGGACACCACAGGGCGGCGCACCTCGATAACATCGGGGCGGTCGGGGACCCGCAAGGGCCTCCGGCAAGGACCAGTGCCACAGAGACGCCCTGCCATCGGGCAGGGCGCCCCGCCTTCATGGCGGGGCGAGTCCTCCGGCAACGGAGGGGTGAAACGAGGCAAACTCTGCGCGGTGCAAGGCCAAATAGGGGGCGAGGAGCTGCCCGCTCCGATCCCGCAAGGGGACAGCCCCGGGTAGGCCGCTTGAGCCGCGGAGCAATCCGCGGCCCAGAGGAATGGCCGCCGTCCGGTGCGCAAGTGCGGGTGCATTCCCCACTCGGGCACAGGGATACAGAATCCGGCTTATAGGCCCGCCCTGACAGTGCTTGAATTTCCGTATCCGCGCGGCCGTCCGGCGCGCGGCGGCGTGGATCGGGATGGACAGGAACCGGGCGAACGGCCTGTGCATCCGGATCGGATGGGCACTGCCCCCGCGGTGCGTATCCGTTCGACGAGGCGGGGCGCGTGAGCCCGCTCGCCGGCGCCCCGTTCGCCGGCTCGAGCTGATGCGCGGGGGCGCGGCGTCATCCGCCTCGTTCCGCACGCGCGGTGCATCGCCCTCCTCACTGAAACGATCGACGCCGCACCCGCACCCCGCGGGGGGCGCAGGCGTCGCGCGACATATTCCTCCTCCCCGAGCGCCGGCGGGAGCCGCAGCGTGCCGGTTTCGCGCCACTTTTTCCTGCCTCGAAATCAAGCGGGTGCGGTAGAATACCGCGGGATGCGGGACGAACGACAGGGGGGATCGGCATGAAGCGTCTGTTGTGCGCGGCGTTTCTGTCGCTGCTGTGCGGCTGTTCGGCCGTCGGCTGGCGGGCCGGCGACCAAGGGGCGGCGCCGTGCATCGCGCAGCCGGAGGCGGTCGCCCTGGCCAAACGGGAGATACGGAAGCGAAACGCGGATGCGTGGGGGATACGCTCCCAGGCGGAGTTCCGGGACGGCAGGTGGACCGTCACGTCGCGGTTCACCGTACCGGCGGACCTGCTCGGGCTGTTCCAGGAGGAGCGGCGGTGCGCCGTCGTCGTGGACTGCGACGGCAGGGTTCTCTCGCACCGCTCCCTTCCGTAGGCCCGCGGCGCATGTCAGGCATGGGACGGGGGAACGGCGATGCCAGCGAAGAGGATACTGGTGGCGGATGACGATGAGGCGGTGCGGGACTATTTCGGCCGTCTCTTTCCCGCGCCGGAGTACGAGCTGCACGGCGCCGCCGGGGGCCTGGAGGCACTCGAGAGGATCGCGGCGGACGGCTTCGATATGCTGATCCTCGACCTGGTGATGCCCGATATGGACGGGTTGGAGGTGCTCAGGAGGGTGCGCGAGATCCGCCCGGATATCCTTGTGTTCGTCGTCACCGGCTATCCGTCCGAGGAGACGACGAAGGAAGCGGTCGCCCGCGGGTGCGTGGACTACGTCCACAAGCCGTTCGATGCCGAGGAGATCAGGGGCCTGGTGCGCGGCGCGTTCGACGCGCAGGAGTACCGTTTCCGCCACGCGCGTTCGTCCGCGCCGGACTGATCCTTCCTTTTCCCGGCGATGATTCCGCTTGCAGGCGCGGGGCAAAGGTCATACCATTCCCCCCGTTCAGGATCCCGGACCAGCGCGTTCCGTCATGGAGGAGTGAATTGAGTCGCACGCCCCGGTTCGTCCCGCGCAACTTCTGCGGCCTCCCCCCGGCGTACTCCTCGTGGGACTCCGCGCGCGCGGTCATCATCCCCGTCCCGTACGACCTCACCTCCACGTACGTGTCGGGATCGCGGAGCGGCCCCGACGCGATCATCGGCGCCTCGATGAATATGGAGCATTTCGACGAGGAGCTGCGCGTCGAGACGTTCCGCATCGGCATCCACACCCAGGACCGGCTCGAGCCGACCGCCTCCTCCCCGGACGATATGATCGCTGCGGTGGAGCGCGCCGTGGGGAGGGTCGCGGCCGCGGGGAAGCTCCCGGTGACGCTCGGCGGCGAACATTCGATCACCACCGGGGCGCTCCGCGCGCTGAAGCGGCGGCACCGGAAACTCTCGATCCTCCAGCTCGACGCGCACGCCGACCTCCGCGACGCGTACCAGGGCACGCGCCAGAGCCACGCCTGCGCGGGCAGGAGGGCCGCGGAGATGGGAACGCTGGTTCAGGCGGGGATACGGAGCCTGAGCGCCGAGGAGGAGCGGTTCCGCCTGGGTTCCGACGTTGCCACCTTCTTCGCGGCGGATATCGCCGAGGGGCGCGTCTCCGCGCAGGAGATCGTCGCGGGGCTGGGGGAGGAGCTGTACATCACCGTCGACCTCGATGCGCTCGACCCGTCCGTCATGCCCGCCACGGGCACGCCGGAGCCGGGCGGGCTCGGCTGGTACCAGCTGCTGGGGATCCTCAGGGCGGCCTGCGCGGGACGGCGCGTCGTCGGCTTCGACGTGGTGGAACTCTGCCCCATCCCGGGCAATGTGGCGCCCGATTTCCTCGCCGCCAAGCTCGTCTACCGGATGCTGGGGTACGTCTTTGCCGACCTGCTGGGAAGGGGTGGGAGCGCGCGGAGGACGCGGAAAACACCGGATGCGGGGCACACGCGCGCACCGGGGGAGACGAAAGGCGGGGGGCGGCATCTCCGGCGGCGCCGCTCCGACGGCGCATGAACGCCGTTTCGCCCCGAACACGCGCTTTGCGTGGCAGCTGTATGGCGGCGAACGCGAAAGGGAGGGATGATTATGCTGTTCGTGCCCAAGCGTGTCTTCTTCACTAACGGGGTCGGGACGCACAAGAGGGAGCTGCGCTCGTTCGAGTTGGCGCTACGCGACGCCGGGATCGAGCGGTGCAACCTCGTGACCGTCTCGAGCATCCTTCCGCCCGACTGCAAGATCATCTCGCGGGCGCGCGGCCTCAAGGAGCTCGTCCCCGGGATGATCACCTTCACCGTTTTGGCGCGCTGCTCGTCGAACGAGCCCCACCGCCTCCTTTCGGCGAGCGTCGGCTGCGCGGTCCCGTCGAAGGGGTTCTACGGCTACCTGAGCGAGTATCACACCTTCGGGGAGAATGAGAAACAGGCCGGGGACAACGCGGAGGATATGGCTGCGGCGATGCTCGCGAGCACGCTCGGCATCGACTTCGACGAGGACAGGAGCTGGGACGAGCAGAAGTCCGTCTACCGGATCCAGAACAAGGTGGTGCGCGCGATGAACGTCACGCAGTCCGCGGTCGTCACCCCGTCGGGCAACTACACCACCGTGCTCGCCGCCGCCGTGTTCCTGTTCTGACCTCGGCATCGAGGAGGCGCCGCGCCGTGTCCCTCTTTCCCGTCTCGCCGGGGAAGGAGCGCGCCCTCTCCGCCCTGATGCGCCGTCTCGGCATCCGGGAGGAGGACCTCGAGGAGGAGTTCATCCGCTCCTCCGGCCCCGGGGGGCAGCGCCTCAACAAGGCCTCGACCTGCGTCCGGCTGCTCCACCGCCCCAGCGGCGTCTCCGTGAAGTGCTCCGAGGAGCGCTCGCGTTCCCTCAACCGCTACCTCGCCAGGAAGCGCCTCGCCGCGCGCATCGAGAAGATCCGCCTGGGGCGCGCGAGCGCCGCGGAGCAGGAGCGGCAGCGGCAGCGGCGCCGGAAGCGTCGGCGGTCGCGCCGGGCGAAGGCGCGGATGCTGGAGGAGAAGCGCAAACACGCGGAGAAGAAGGCGCTGCGGAGACCCGCCGGGTACGCCGACGCGTGACGGCCGCCTTTCGGCGGCCGCGCCGTTCAGCCGATCGAGAACCCCTCCCTCTCCAGTCTCCTCCGCGTCGCGGGCAGCGAATGCAGCGCGGAGAGGAGGAGGGCGTAGAGTCCCGCCAGGGCGATCCAGAACAGCCACCCCGGAACCGTGGAAAAGCCCGACTGCTCCCAGAGTTGGCGAAGCGTGCCCACGGGGGCGGGGTAGGTGGCGACGCGCGCTACCCAGGCGAGCGTGAGGATGAGGAAGATCCAGATGTAGGTCCTGCGGAGGCGCAGCGTCAGGGCGCCGCGGAAAGCCAGGGGACGGTGGGGGCGGAGGAGGTCCTCGGCGAGGCGCACCCGCCACTCGCCGCGCTGGGCGGCCGCATTCCCGAGGAGGACCTTGGCGTAATACTCCTTCTCGATGAGACGCACGCGCCAGTCGATCGAGAGGTAGTAGCTGTAACGGCGCGCCTCGATCATCAAGAACATCAGGATGAAGAAATGGGCGACGAAGAGGATCATGTGGCGGTTGCCGCCGCCCACGATGCCGAAGCTCAACATCCCCGCGGTGGCGGCGACCGCCCAGTCGGTGGTGTTGTCCACGATGTTCCGCCATGCGTTCGAGCGGGTCACCGTGGCGCGGTAGTAGTGCACGACGGCGCCGGTCTGCAGCATCTGTTCGGGGTGGTCGAGGATATCAAGCGGTGCGGCGGCCGGATCCATCCCTGCGGATCCTCCCATCCGGGGGGGCCGGCGGAACGCGGCGCCCCGTGAAAGATCCCCCTCCCCCGCGGACGGGGGAGGGGGCGAGCGCGGCTACTTCTTGGCCTTCTTGTACCCCTTGACGAACTTCCTCGCCATCGACTCGGGGTCGTCGCCGTACTTGCAGATGCGGGAGTGCATCGTGTAGAGCGCCCAGTAGTCGAGCCCCGTGAGGTCCGACTGCGTGATCATCGGCATCACCTTCACGAGCTCCTCCCGGATCCTGGCGCGCACCGGGGCGATGTACGTGCCCGCGGGAACGCGCGCGGACGATCGGGCGGGCGCGGGGGTCGCCGAAGAGGCCTTCCGCGCCGCGGCGGCGGGCGCCGCGGCTGCGGGCGCCGTTCCCCGGCGCTTCGCCCGCGCGGCCTCGCGCGCGGCGCGCTCGCGCAGCTTGGCTGCCTGCGCCTTCGCGCGGGCGCGCTCCTTCGCGACGCGGGCGCGTTCCCGCGCGGCGAGCTCCCGCTTCTTCGCATCCATCTTTCTGTTCTCGATCTCCTGGGCGCGCATCATACGCTCCTGTTCTTTTGCCGCCGCCTTCGGGGACAACGGCGGCGATTCCGGCACAACCGGCTTCACCGGCAGCGCCTTCGCCGGGTCGTACCCCTTGATGAGCTTCCTCGCGAGCGTCTCCGGGTCCGCGCCGCTCTTCACCACATCCTGGTGGATTGTGTAGAGCGCCCAGTAGTCGAGCTTCTTGATCAGCCTCGGGTCGACGTGGGGAAGGAGCGCGCAGACCGCGTCCTTGATATGCACCCGTCGAGGAGCGACGTAGGGGGGCGTTTCGACCGGGGGGGCGGGGAGGGGAACCGCCGCCGCCTTCTTCACGGCGCGTTTCTTCCGGACGACGCGTTGTGGTTTCCGGGCGCGCGGCGTCTTCTTCGTCCCCGCGGCCTTGCGGCCCCGTTTCTTTTTCTTCTTCATCGTGCCTCCTCCTCCGGTTACCAAGCGCCACAGTATAGCGGGACGGCCGCGAGGATGTCAACCGGCCCCGGGGAATAATTCAGGCCGCTTGTTGGGGCGGTGGGGGGCTCGCACGGCGCGGTTTTAGGGTGGCGGGGGGCTCACCTGTGTGGTAGATTGAATCTCCCTCGCGGTGAACCGCCGCGACAACCCGGATGGCGAGGAGGGGTCCCAGATGGCGTACACCTACGTCGGCACGAACATCCCCAGGCCCGACGCCGCCGCCAAAGCGACGGGACGGGTCCAGTTTCTCGACGATCTGCGTCTCCCCGGGCTGCTGCACATCGCCTTCCTTCGGCCCGACTGCGCGCACGCCAAGATCGTCTCGATCGACACCTCCGAGGCGGAGAAGTGCCCGGGGGTGGTGGCGGTCGTCACCGGGCGCGACTGCAGATTCCGCTACGGCGAAAACATGAAGGACCGCCTCCCGCTCGCGGTGGACAAGGTCCGCTGGATCGGGGAGCCGGTTGCGGCCGTGGTGGCGGAGAAGCTCCACCAGGCCCGCGCCGCCGTCGCGAAGATCAAGGCGGTCTACGATCCGCTCCCGGTCTACATCGACGCCCGCGACGCCCTGAAGGAGGGGGCCGTTCTCATCCACGAGGAGGCCCCGACGTTCGTCCACCTCCCGGGGATGGAGCCGGTTCCCGGCACCAACATCGCGACCCGCTACACCCTGAAGAAGGGCGACGTGGAGCAGGGGTTCCGGGAGTCGGAGGTCGTGCTGGAGGGGGAGTTCAACTACCCGTTTGGCTCCTCGGCCGCCATCGAGCCGCACGGCGCCATCGCGTGGTTCCACGAGGACAAGACGATCGAGATTTGGTCGTCCTCGATCTGCCCGTTCATCGTGCGCGAGGACGTCGCCCTCGTCTACGGGCTCCCGATCTGCGACGTGCGGGTGCACGTCCCCGAGGTGGGGGGCTGCTTCGGCTACAAGTCCGACGTGACCATCGAGCAGACGGTCGCCTACATCGCGAGCTTCGTGCCGGGACGCCCGGTGAAGTGGGTTGCGACCCGCCAGGAGGACCTCCTGAGCACGCTCATCGGGCACGGGATCAGGACGAGGATCAAGATCGGCGCCAAGAGGGACGGGACGCTGACCGCCCTGCAGACCACCATCCTCCATTCGACCGGCGCCTCGATGGACACCGGGATCCACGTGTTGATCGCGTCGACGCACAACTCCACCGGCGCCTACGAGTTTCCCCACTGCCGCCTCGAGGGGCTCGCGGTCTACACCAACACGCCGCCCGTCGGGGCGTACCGCGGCTACGGCCACCAGGAGTCGCAGTTCGCGATGGAGCGGATGATGGACCGGCTGGCGCGGGCGCTGAAGATGGACCCGTTCGTTCTGCGGGAGAAGAACTACCTCGGCCCCGGCAAGGTGACCTCGCTCGGCGAGCGGCTCTGGGAGAGCAACGGGAACGTGAAGAAGTGCGCCGATGTCGTCCGGGGCATCGTCTTCTCGAAGCCGAAGACGATCGCCGAGGACGCGACGTACTGGTACGGCCGCGGCTTCGCCGCGTTGATGAAGTCGCCCAAGGGGGCGCCGTTCTCCTCGAAGTCGTGCTACCTGAAGTACAACAGCGACGGGAGCGTCTCGATCAACATGGGCGGCGCCGAGGTCGGGCAGGGCCTGCGGACGGTGGTGCGACAGGTGGCGGCCGAGGCGCTGAAGATCGCCCCCGAGCGCATTCGGGTCTACACTGAGATCGACACGCAGTTCTCGCCGTGGGAGTGGCAGACGATCGGGTCGATGTTCACGATCCAGGGGGGGAGGGCGATCCTGAGGGCGTGTGAGAAGGCGGTCGCGCAGCTCAAGAAGACCGCCGCCCAGGTCCTCCGGGTGGACGAGGACCGGCTGGTCCACGACGGCGACTGGATCTATCTGAACCACGATCCCGGTGTCCGCGTCGAGGTGGCGAAGCTCGCCCGCGGCTACACCTATGACGACGGCGTGACGGTGGGCGAGGTGGTCCACGCCACCGCCGACGCGCGCCTCCCCCGGCAGTCGAACCCGAACGCCTGCGGGCAGGGCACGATGGGGATCACCTACACCTTCGGGGCGCAGGCGTGCGAGATCCGGATCGAGAAGGCGACGGGGAAAATCATCGTCGACCATTTCGTCTCATGTTTCGACGTCGGACAGGTGATCAATCCCCGGCAGATCAGGGGCCAGGTCGCCGGCGGGGTGATGATGGCGATCGGCGCCACGCTCTGCGAGGAGCTCAGATTCACCCCCGACGGCAAGGCCGTCAACCCGCACTTCTCGAAATACCGGTTCCCCACGATCAAGGACGCGCCGAAAAAACAGACGATCGAGTTCGTGGAGACCCCCGAGGCGATCGGGCCGTTCGGCGCGCGGGGGATCGGCGAGCACCCCGTGATCGGCGTCGCGCCGTCGATCCTCAACGCGGTCTACGACGCAATCGGGGTCGAGTTCAGCGAGATCCCCCTGACGCCGGAGAAGATCAAGAAGGCCATCGAGGAGAAGGGAAACTAGCCATGGCAGAGAGGATATCCTTCACCGTCAACGGCGCGGCGCGGAGCGTGGAGCTCGAGGGGTGGGAGAAGGCGATCGATGTCCTTCGCGAGACGCTCGGCCTTACCGGGACGAAACGCGGCTGCGACGACGCCTCCTGCGGCGCCTGCACGATCGTCGTCGACGGTGTCGCGAAAAAGAGCTGCGTCTTGCCGGCGAAGAGGCTCGACGGGACGACCGTGCTCACGATCGAGGGGATGGCGCGCGGGACGACGCTCCACCCGATACAGGAGGCGCTCATCGAGGCGGGGGCGGTGCAGTGCGGCTACTGCATCCCCGGGATCGTGATGACGCTGCACGCCCTCTTCACGGCCACGCCGGCGGCGGCCGAGGAGAAGATCGTCGAGGCGCTCTCCAGGCACCTCTGCCGCTGCACCGGCTACGAGGCGCTCCTCGAGGGGGCGAGACTCGCGCAGAACAAGCTCGCCGGGACCGAAGGTTGACCGTGCCGAAGACGCGGGGCCGTTTGGCGGGAGAGGCTCAGGGGGGGACGCCGATGGGAACGCGGGCCCGGCGCGCGCGGCCGTCGCCGGTCGCGGTCCTGTTCTCGGGGGGGACGGACTCGACCGCCGTGGCGGTCCATCTCCTCCGGCGGGGGCGCGCGACGCGCCTCCTCACATTCGACAACGGCGCGGAGAAGTGGCTCGAGCTCGCCGGGTACAAGGCGGGCTTCATCCAGAGGCGGTTTCCGGGCCTCTGCACATGGGAGCTCCTCGACTCCACCGCCCTGTTCCGCGATCTCGCCGTCGTGCCGATGGTTGAGGACGTGAAGCGCTTTGGCGGGGGCGGGAACCTCGTCTGCTGCGGCTGCAAGCTCGCGATGCTCTGCAAGACGATCGTCTACTGCAGGCGACACGGGATCCGGGAGATCGCGGACGGGTTCCAGAAGGGGCAGGACTACTACCCGGAACAGACGCAGGACTACATCGCGCCCGCGGACCGCTTCGCGCGCGCCTACGGGATCCGGTATCTCCACCCGTTCTGGGAGCGGCCCGAGCTGAAGCAGGATGCGATCGTGCTGGAGGGCGCCGTGCCCCCCGCCCCGATACAGCCCTGGTGTCTCTTCGGCTGCAACCCGATCCTCGACAAGACGTCCATCGGCCCCTACGTCGAGAGCAAGCTTCCCCGGATGCGGGCCTACGTCGACGCCGCGCTCCGGCAAAAGAAGAAGAGGGGCTGAGGCCCCATCGCGCCCCGCCTGGCGGTCCCCTCGGAATCTACGGGAGGCGACGGCTTGTTCCCGCGCCGGGCCGGCGGGGCGCGGCGGATCCTCGCCGGGAGGGGGCGATGAGGGAAGAGGGCACGGTGCTCGCGCTCGACGGCGACACGGCGCGGGTGCGCATCGCCCGCCGCGGCGCCTGCGGCGGTTGCCGCGTCTGCGCGGCGATCGGGCCCGGGGGGATGGTGATCGAGGCGCTGAACTCCGCGGGGGCGAAGGTCGGCGACAGGGTGAGGGTCGAGGCGGCGGGGCCGGATCCGCTGCGCGCGGCCCTCCTGGTGTACGGTCTGCCGCTTGCGCTCCTCGTCGCGGGCTGCCTCGGCGGAACCGCCTTGACCGGCTCCCAGACCGCCGGGATGGGCGTCGGATTCGCCGCCTTCCTCCTCGCCTACGGAGCCCTGCACCGCTACGACAGGCGGATGCGGAAAACAGGCGCCTGCGCGGCGACGGTCGTGGAACGGATAACAGACGGAGGCAAGAGTGCCGACGGCATCTGCGGGTGAGGAGGGCGGAAGGGGCGTGAAGAATATGAAAGGCCTGAAAGGGCTCGACGATGTGGCGATTTCGCGCATCATCGTCGAGGAGTACACGAAAGAGTTTTTGGCGCACCTCGACTGCGACGCGGCGGTCGTCGGCGCGGGGCCGTCGGGGCTCGTCGCCGCGCAGTACCTGGCGCGGGGGGGGATGAAGGTCGCCGTCTACGAGCGGCGGTTGTCGGTGGGCGGCGGGATGTGGGGCGGCGGCATGATGTGCGGCCGCTGCGTCTTCCAGGAGGCCTCCCTGCCGATTCTCCGCGAGGCCGGCGTGCGCGTCAAGGACCGCGGGGACGGCTACTACACGACCGACTCGATCGAGACGGTGGCCTGTCTCTGCGCGACGGCGGTGAAGGCGGGGGCGCGGATATTCAACCTGCTCTCGGCGGAGGACGTGATGATCCGCGGCGCGCGCGTGACCGGCGTGGTGCTCCAGTGGACCGCGGTGGAGGCGGCGCGGCTCCACGTCGACCCGCTGACCGCCGGCGCCAGATTTGTGGTGGACGCGACCGGCCACGCCGCGGAGATCGCCAACATCATCGTCCGCAAGATCGGGAAAAAGCTTCTGACGGAGACCGGCGACCTCCTCGGCGAGAAGCCGATGTGGGCGGAGCGTGGGGAGAGGACGATCGTCGCGCACACGAAGGAGATCTATCCCGGCGTCCAGGTGGCCGGGATGGCGGCCAACGCAGTTTTCGGCGGCCCCCGGATGGGGCCGATCTTCGGCGGGATGCTCCTCTCGGGGAAACTGGCGGCGGAACGGATCCTCTCCGCAAGCGGCAGAAAACAGTTGCCGCGTCCCCGCTGAAGCCCTATACTGAAACCGACAAGGTTTAAGAAGGAGGGTACGATGAGGAAGCTCGTCTGCGCGGCGATGGCGATCGCGCTGGGTACCGCGCTCCTCGGGTGCAAGGAGCCGCCGCCGGAGGAAAAGGCGGCGAACGCGCTCAACAAGATGGTCGACTCGGCCAAACAGGCGGTCGACGACGCCAACAAAGCCGTCCAGGACGCCGTCAACAAGTAGTTCCGGCGGCACGAGGCGCGACGCGCCCGGCGGCGGTGGGGGGCACCGCCGCCGGGCATTTTTCTTGTTTCGGTTCCGTTGCCTCCGGGCGGCGCACGTAGTACCCTATCGGGTGGAAGGCCCGCGATGCCGCGGCCTTCGGGAGGGGGGAGGGATGACCGTTCGACACCGGATCTGCGTGACCGCCGTCCTCCTCTGCGCGGCGTGCGTCTGCGCCGCGGCGGAGTGCCGGGGGGAGGAGCGGAAGCCGCTCTGCATCAATCCCTCGCCGCTGGTCGCGGGGCGGCGGTTCCAGTTCGACGTCGCCCTGCGGGCGCCGGTCTCCGTGCCGTTCGATGTCTACTGCTTCGCGAAAACCACCTACGGGAACTTCTCCCTGAGCTTCGACGGGTACGTCGGGTATATCGGCAACGGATGGCAGCCCGTCTACAGGGCCGTCTGGGGCCGGGAGTTCCCGTACTCGGCGCGCGTGCGGCCGAACGTGGTCATCCCCGCGGATATGCGGCACAACTACATCACCTTCTACCTGTTCCTCGCGCAGTACGATGCGTGGATCCCGGCCACCTTCCTCGAGGAGCTGGGCCCCCACACCGCCAATATCATCTTCTTCGACTCCGTGAAGCTCCGCGTGAAGTAGAAAGGCGCAGGCCGCCCGATGCAGATGAAGCCGGATCTCGTCTACTCGGTCCTCTGCGACGACGTGCGCCAGGAGATCAACGGAAAGTTCATCTTCCTCGGCGTCTTCCAGAACATCTGGGTGAAGGGCCTGCCCGCCGTGCACCACCGCCTCTGCATCGCCAACTCCTGGTACAACGGCATCGGCGAGTTCCACGCCCGCTCCGCGGTCGTCGCCCCCGACAAGAAGACCCGCGTGGTCGAGAGCGTCCCGGTCAAGATCGTCCTCACGGAGGAGAACCGCGGTTCGATCGTGGTGAACTTCTTCCAGAACATCCGCTTCGCGGAGGAGGGGCTGTACTGGGTGGAGGTGAGCCTCGAGGGGACGCTCGTGACCCGCTACCCGTTCCGGGTTGCGCGCGCGCCGCAGAGGCCGCCAGCCGGCCCCTAGCCCGCAGGTATGCCCGCGCTCCGACTGAGCGACGACCGGTGGTGTTTCGCCTGCGGGGAGAAGAACCCCGCGGGGCTCAAGCTTGTTTTCTCCGCCGCCCCCGACGGCGCGCTCCGCGCCTCGTTCTCCTTCCGCAAGGAACATCAGGGGTACGAGGGGATCGTCCACGGCGGCCTGATCGGCCTCGTGTTGGACGAGATCATGCTGAACCTCGCCTGGCGGATGGGCCTGCGCGCGGTCACCGCCGCGCTCGACCTCCGGTTCAGGGAGGCCGTCCGGGTGGGGGAGCGGGTGGAGTTCACCGGGCGGATCACGGGGCGGAAGGGGAGGCTCGTGCTCGCGGAGGCGGAGGCGCGCTCCCCGGACGGCGCCCTGGTCGCCGAGGCGAAGGCCAAGTGCCTCCTGGTGGACTGATCCGCGGCGGGGGGACGGGGATGAAGGTCGCGCTCGCGCAGATAAACCCGACGATCGGCGACTTTCGCGGCAACGTGCGCCGCATCCTCCGCGCCGTCCGCCGGGCGGAGCGGGGGGGGGCGGATCTCTGCGTCTGCCCCGAGATGTGCATCACCGGCTACCCGACCCGCGACCTCCTCCTCAACCGCGACTTCGTCGACGACAACCTGAAGGCGCTCCAACGGCTCGCCGCCGAGGTCGGGGCGATGCCGGTCGTGGCGGGTTTCGCCGCCCGGAACCGGTCGTCCGTCGGCAAGGGACTCTTCAACGCCGGGGCCCTCATCCGCAACGGCGCGGTGCGGCGGGTCTTCCGCAAGATGCTCCTCCCCACCTACGACGTCTTCGACGAGCGCCGGTACTTCGACCCCGCCTGCGACGTGACCGTCGCCGCCATCGCGGGGCGGCGGGTCGGGTTCGCCATCTGCGAGGATATCTGGAACCCGCCGGAGTTCTGGCAGCGGCGCTTCTACGCCGCCGACCCGGTCGAGATGCTGGCGGGGAAGGGGGCGGAGCTGCTGATCGCCATCTCGGCCTCGCCGTTCGCGATCGGGCACCAGGCGCTGCGCCGCTCGATCGCGTCGCGCATCGCCGCGCGCCATGGGATCCCCCTCTGCTACGTCAACCAGACGGGGGGAAACGACGAACTGGTCTTCGACGGGAACAGCTTCGCCGTGGACGCGGGCGGGGCGCTCATCGCGCAGGGGAAGGCGTTCTCCGAGGACCTCGTCTTCGTCTGCGACGACGGCCCGCCCCTCGCCTCCCCCCGCCGGGAGGGCCCCCCGGAGGAGTCCGTGTGCGAGGCGCTGATCCTCGGGGTCAGGGACTACGCGCGGAAGTGCGGTTTCCGGGACGCGGTGGTGGGGTTGAGCGGGGGGCTCGACTCGGCGGTGACCGCCTGCATCGCGGCGCGGGCGCTTGGGCGGGGGCACGTGCGCGGCGTCGCGATGCCGTCGCCCTACTCGTCCAGGGGGAGCGTCAGGGACGCGCGCCTCCTCGCCCGTAACCTCGGCATCGACTTCTCCGTCGTTCCGATCAGCCCGGTCTACCGGGCGTACCTCCGGACGCTCGCGCCGCATCTCCGCCGCCGCCGCGACACGACGGAGGAGAACATCCAGGCGCGCATCCGCGGCAACATCCTGATGGCGTTCTCGAACAGGTACGGCGCCCTCGTGCTCTCGACCGGGAACAAGTCGGAGATGGCGGTCGGCTACTGCACCCTGTACGGGGACATGGCGGGCGGGCTCGCGGTGCTCTCCGACGTGCCCAAGACGCTCGTCTACCGCCTCGCGCGGCACCTCAACCGGGGGGGGGAGCTGATTCCGGCCGCGAGCATCGCGAAACCCCCGTCGGCGGAACTCAGGCCCGACCAGACGGACCAGGACACCTTGCCCCCGTACGAGGAGCTCGACGCGGTGCTCTCCCGCTACGTGGAGAAGCGGCAGGGACCCGCGGAGATCGTCGCCGCGGGGTACGGGCGGAGGCTCGTCTGCGACATCATCAGGAAGGTGGAGCGGAACGAGTACAAGCGGCAGCAGGCGCCCCCCGGCCTGAAGGTCACCTCGAAGGCGTTCGGGAGCGGGCGGCGAATCCCGCTCGCGCAGCGCTACTACTGAGCGGCCGCACGGGCGCGATGGTAGGAGGCCCGGGTGCGGTCCTTCAGCGCACGGTAGGCGCGGCTCAGCAGCTCGTGGCAGCGCGCCTGCTCCTCCCGGTACTTCGGATTGGCGTTCTGGAGCGCCCGCTCCCCGATCTCGACCGCGCCGCGCGGGTCCCGCCGCCGCATCCTGATCTCGCACTTTCCCGCGAGGGCGCGGGTGTTGCCGGGGTAGAGGCGGAGGAGTTGATCGAGGAACGCGTCCGCGGCGTCGAGGTCCCCGCCCCCGAGCGACTTCTCCGCGAGCGTGATCAGGGCGGTGTAGGTGTCGGGCCCCGCCTTGAGCGCCCGCGCGAGCACGCCGTGCCGCGCCGCCTCCGCGGGCACCCCGAGCTTTTTGCAGGCGGCCTCGAGGACCTCGTGCCCGTGGGCAAGCTCGAATGCGAAGTAGGACGGGGTGCGCAGCAGCGCCTCCTCGCAGATGCGCCGCGCGGTCGAGGCATCCCCGCGCCGCAGCGCGAGCTCGGCGCGCCCGATGGCGACGCGCGAATTGCCCGCGTACCGCGCCCCGAGCGCGTCCAGTTCCGTCTCGGCATCGGCGAGGCGGCCCTGGCGCAGGTAGAGCTCGGCGAGGCTTGCCGCCCCCTGGAAGGTGCCGCGGACCTTCCGGAAGCAGTCCGCGGCCTCTGACAACCGGCCGGATTCCGCAAGGGCCCAGCCGAGCATCCCGATCAGGTCGGCGTCGTCGGCCTTGAAACCGAGCGCCTTTTTGTAGAAGCGCGCCGCGCGCCGCCAGTCCTGTCTCTTGGCGTACAGCCGGCCGAGGTCCTTGCACCTCCGGTAGCTCGGCCCGAAACGGCTGATCGCCTCGGAGAGGTTCGCGATGCCGCGGGGGAAATCCCCCAGCTTCTCCACGAGGAGGAAGTGGAGCCGCTCGTGGCTCCGCTCCTTCAGGGCGCTGCCGCGCGGGATGCCGCGATAGAGGCGCACCGCCTGCTCGAACATCCCGCGGTCGCGGTAGATGCGGTCGATCCTTTCGTACGGCGCCGGGTCGTCGGGGTCGGCGGCGATGAGCCTTTTGTAGAGGCGGATCGCGCGGGGGGCCTTGCCCGCCTCGCAGTAGGTCCTGGCGAGGTGGCTCAGCAGGTCGCGGTCCCCGGGGTTTCGGGCGAGGGCCTTCCTGAGCACGGCAGCGGCCGCGGCGTGACAGTTGTCGGCCCGCATCAGGGCCGCGAGCGCCTTGACGTTGGAGAGCTGCTGCGGCCGTTCGCGGACGAGGTCGTAGAGACGTCTTTTCTCGGGGGTGTCGACGTCCTCCGGGACGGCGGCGGCGCGGGATCGGGCGTCAGGCGCCTGCCGCGGCCGGCGAGGGGGAGTCTTTTTTCGAGTCCTTCTTGGTGCCGCTGGCATCCTTCTCCTTTTTCTCCGCGGCCCGATACCCGTGGCTTCGGTAGTCGGTCGCGTAGAAACCGTGGCCCTTGAAGATGATGCCGGCGCCCGCGCCGATGAGACGTTTCACGGCGGCGCCGCAGCGGGGGCACGCCTTCAACGGTTTCGCGGTGATCCGCTGAAACCGGTCGAAGCGTCCACACTTTCGGCACTCGTACTCGTAGGTTGGCATCGTCTGCAGTCCCCCGCGCGGCCCTCCCCGAAGGGGGGGCGGTGGCCCTTCTCCGTGCCGCAGGCTACGGTTTGGGCGCCGCCTCGGGCTTCAATCCGAGGTAGATGAGCGTCCCGGAGACGCACCAGACCACGAACGGGATGGAAAGGATCGAGAGGCGGATGATGAGCGTGAATGCGCCCCAGATGAAACCGGCGAACGAGTAGGTCCACCGCAACGTATCCTGCGGCGCCGCGTACAATCCCCGCCCCACGAGCCCGGCAGGGGGGCTGCAGCACTCGGGGAGGGAGAAGAACCCGGCCGCGCAGTCGAACGCCCTGTTGAACGCCGGCGGCACGGAGGAGACGATCCGCGTGTACTGGGCGCCCATGGTCCGCGACGAGATCATCGCGTCCACGGCGGTGACCGCGGAGAGGAAATGGACGATGATGATGAAGACGAGCGCGGTGGCGATCAGGTAGCCGATGAAACGCACGGTGTTGGCCCGGATGAAGTCGTTGAGCTCGCTGACCGGGCTCTCCTTGCCGACCATGATGATGGGGGGCAGGAGCAGGGTCCCGCAAAGGAGGATGATCCCCGCGGCGACGAGCAGGGCGCTCAAGAAGAAGAGCGGCAGCGCCAGGAACGGCCAGACGATCTCACCGAGGAAGGGGATGCGGCCGAACCAGCCGGCGATCGAGTGACAGAGCACCATCAGGAGGATGATCAGGACGATCTTGAGCGGCGCGATGATCAGCGGCGTGGCGGATACCCGGACGGCGTGCAGCGCCCCTTTGAAATCGACCGCCGGGAGCCCGGCGACCTCCGCCACGGTCACCTTCGCGATCGCACCCCAGGTGAAGAATAGTATGAAGAGCACCGCCACCCAGTTCAGGATTGCGACGAGCGATTGGAGCTGGCCGCGCAGGACGAAACCGCCGAGGAGGTTCATGATGACAAGGGAGGCCGCCACGGCGCAGACCATCCCGCCGATCTGCAAGGCGATCTTCTTCCCGCTGAACGAGAGGCTGAAGATCCTCGAGAAGGTTTTCATTCCCGTCTGCAACGCATCCATGGCCGATCCCTCCCTGCGTAGGCGCGCCATTCCGCACCATGCGGCCACATCGTACCGCAGCACCGATGCGCTGTCAAGCCCCCAAAACAGCCCCCAACACACCGGAACCGGTTGCGCGGCCCGTGCCTGCGTGGTACACTTACCCCCGATACCGGAGCGGTTTCTATGGCCCTGACACGATACCTGTGGCGTGCGGGTGCGGTGCTGTGCATCGCCGCCCTGGCGGCGCTCCTCGCGGGGTGCGCGACCCCCGAGGGCGGCTCCTCCATCCCATGGGCCAGGCCCGAGCCGTGGGAGAACCAGCCGAACCTGATGCCCGGCGTGCGGTTCTGACGCGGGCGCTGCGTGGGTATGCCTTCATTTCCCGTGAACGGCGGTCACCCGACGGCGGGGCTCGTCCCCGCTGCGCGTCCCTCCGCGGGGAGGCGGCGGCACGCCGCCGCCCGCCACGCGCTCCTCTTCTGCGCCTTCGCCGCCTGCGCCTCCGCCTCCCCCCGTCTCCGCCCGCGGCCGCCGGAGCGCCCCCGCGAGATGCGCGGGATTTGGGCGGAGTGCGAGGGCGCCAACGCCACGCTCTCCAGCCGCGCCAGGATCGAGGAGATGTTCCGGCGTCTGGAGGAGGCGGGCGTCAACACGGTGTTCCTGCAGGTCTACCGCGGGGACAAGGCGTGGTACCGTTCCGGGATCGCGGACGCGGGGCCGTACGACGCCTTTTATTCCCGGGAGAAGGCCTGCCCCCTGCGCCTGGCGATCGACATGGCGCACGCGCGGGGGATGCAGCTCCACGCATGGGTGAACGTGTTCAGGGTCTGGGGAGGACGGGACGCAAAGACGATACAGGCGCTCGGGAAGGGGGCGATGACCCGCGACCGGTCGGGGAAATCGATACTCGACTACCCCCGGCACGCGCTCCCCGACGGCGGCTACTGGCTCGATCCGGGCGACCCGGTCGCGCGCAGGCATCTCCTGCGCGTTGTGCGGGAGCTGCTGGAGCGATACCCGGACCTCGACGGCATCCACCTCGACTACGCGCGGTACCCGTTCGACGAGAAGGGGAAGACGGATTTCGGCTACGGGTCCGCAAGCGTGGCGGCGTTCAAGAAAGCCGCCGGCGCCGCCCCGAGTCGGCGTACGGCGGCGGCGCGGGCGCGCTGGGACGGGTGGCGGCGGGACCAGGTGACGCTGTTCGTCGGGGGGGCGAAGCGTCTGACGGGAAAACGGGGGAAGGCGCTCTCCGTGGCGGTCGTCGCCGACGAGAAGAAGTGCCGCGAGAGCACCTTCCAGGATTGGCGCCGCTGGCTCGGCGAGGGGCTCGTCGACTTCGTCGTGCCGATGAACTACAGCGCGGACCGGGCGCTGGTCCGCGCGCGCGCGGAGAAGGCGCTCTCGGCGGCCGGAGCGGGGAAGAGGGTCGCCGTCGGGCTCGGGGCCTACAAGGTGCTGGATTCCCCCGCGGCGCTCGCGGCGCAGGTCGGGGACTGTAGAAGGCTGGGGGCGCTCGGCGTGGTTCTTTTCTCCTACGACAACCTGGCCAAACGCCCGGGGCTGTTCGGGTATCTCGGGAGGAAGGTCTTTTAACCGGCGCCCGGGCGGCGGCCCGGGCGCCATGCAACCCGCACGGGAGGAGCGATGATGAACGATACTCTGGAACGCAAAAACCTTTTCGGGGCCTACCTGCTGATCGCGGCGGTCGTGCTGGGGTTATTCCTGGTGTTACGGCAGATCGCCGTTTTCCAGCAGGCGCGGGTGAATGCCTCGATGCAGAAGGCGGCGCACAAGGCCGCCCCGATACCGCTTTCCACGACGCCGAAGCCGGCGATCAAGAAGATCGTCGAGACGGAGCGCCAGATCGAAGACCAGGACATTCTGGAGGCGTACGAGAAGGAGGAACGCCGGCCGGGCCTGCTGCAGCTGTTCAGCGTAGGAGAGCGGTTGCTTCAGAAGAAGGTCGAGGGGGTCGAGTACGTGAAGGCGGTTCTTTTCAGGACGCAGGCCGGGACCGGGAGGATCCTCGCCGATGTCGCCCTGCACAACGACTCCGCGGTCCCCGTCACCCCGCGGTTCCAGCTGATGCTCTTCAACGCCAAGGGCAGGTTCCTGTGCCGGGACACGATCCTCTACATCACGGAGGATCTTGCCCCCGGGGAGAAGAAGATCGAGACGATGAGTCTCCCCCGGGCTCCCCGGGATGTCGCGTTCTACGAGATTCGGCAGCTCGATTGAGATTCGGAGCGATCCGATGGGCGCGGCAAGGGAGAAGGGGCCGGTCGCGCGCGTCGCCGCGCTGCTGTGTGCCGCGGGCGAGGACCCGCAGCTGTTCCTCGACGCCCTCGCCGGACTGTGGGGCGCCCCCGGACTCGTGGGCGCGCCGATACAGTTCGGTTTCACCGACTTCTATGAAAACGAGATGGGCCCCGATCTCGTCCGGCGCTTCGTCCTCTTCAGGGATCCCGCCCCGGCGGACGGCCTCCGGGACTGGAAGATCGAGGCCAACGCGCTGGAGGGGCGGTTCGCATCCGGGGGCAGACGGCGCCTGAACGCGGATCCCGGCTACCTGGATCCGGGCGCCGTCGTGGTGGCCTCCGTGAAGGACGCGGCCTCCCGGGTCTATCTCGGGAAGGGGATCTACGCGCAGCCGATGCTGCGCTTTGAGGCGGGAAGCTTCCGGGCGTGGCCCTGGACGTACCCCGACTACGCCTCGCCGGAGGCGATACGGTTCTTCAATGCGGCGCGGGCCGCATGCCGCGATATGTTTCGTCAGCCGGTGCGCGGTCGATAGTCGATACCCGGCCGCCGAGGTTCGATGCGGCGGCGGTGCACGGACCCGAGCATCGAATGCGGTTGACTTGCCCCCGGCCCATTGCTAGTATCGGTTCCCCACCGGGGGGCTATCCTTCCGTGACGACGAGGTTCGGCGGCTCGACAAGGCGCGACAGGAAACAGACCGCGGTGCGCCCCCTGAACGATTCGTTTCTCCGGGAGCTCGAGGAGCGGGCGCGTACCATCCGCATGAACATCATCAGGATGATCGCCCGGGCGGGGTCAGGGCACCCCGGCGGCTCCTTGTCGATCGCGGACATCCTCACGGCGCTCTATTTCACCCAAATGCGCCATCGCCCGAAGGAACCGCGTTGGGCGGACCGCGACCGGTGCATCCTCTCCAAGGGGCACGCGGCCCCGGCCCTCTACGCCGTCCTGGGCGAGTGCGGCTACTTTCCGAAGGGGGAGTTCCTCAAGCTGCGGAGATTCGGCGCGATGCTCCAGGGGCACCCGGACGCCACGCGCGTCCCCGGCGTCGAGACCTCGACCGGCTCCCTCGGCCAGGGGATCTCCGTCGGGGTGGGGATGGCGCTCGCGGGGAGGATCGACGGCAGGGGCTACCGGGTCTATGTCGTCCTCGGCGACGGGGAGATCGAGGAGGGCGAGGTCTGGGAGGCCGCGATGGCCGCCGCGCACTACCGGCTCGACCGGCTGTGCGCGATCGTGGACTTCAACGGCCTCCAGATCGACGGGAGGGTGCAGGACACGATGAACCCCGAGCCGATCGCGGCGAAGTGGGAGGCGTTCGGCTGGGCGGCGCGCGAGATCGACGGACACGATTTCAGGCAGATCATCGCCGCGCTCGACTGGGCCGCGGAACCGAAGAAGAAGCCGTCCGCCATCATCGCCAGGACCGTGAAGGGCAAGGGGGTTTCGTTCATGGAGGCCCAGGTCAACTGGCACGGCGTGGCGCCAACGGCCGAGGAGTCGAAGCGGGCGCTCGCCGAACTGGGAGAGGCGTAAGGCGATGGGGGCTGCACGGGCGATACGGGACGGGTACGGCGAGGCGCTCCTCGAGCTCGGGAGGAGCAACGGGAACGTCGTCGTGCTCGACGCGGATCTCGCCGAGTCGACGCGTTCGTCCGTCTTCAGGAAAGAGTTTCCCGAGCGCTTCTTCAACGCGGGCATCGCCGAGCAGAACATGGTCAACATGGCCGTCGGGCTCGCCCTCTCCGGGAAGACGGTCTTCGCGTCGAGCTTCGCCATCTTCGCCACCGGCCGCTGCTGGGAGCAGCTCAGGAACTCGGTCGCGGCCACGAGGGCCAACGTGAAGATCGTCGCGAGCCACGGCGGGCTGACCGTCGGGCCCGACGGCCTCTCGCACCAGTGCGTCGAGGACATCTCCCTAATGCGTACCATCCCGCACTTCGCCGTCATCGTGCCGTGCGACTGGGTGGAGGCGAAGAAGGCGGTGCTCGCCGCGGCCCGGATCCCGGGGCCCGTCTACATCCGGACGGCGCGGCCCAAGACTGCGCAGGTCACGAGCGAGGAGACGCCGTTCGTTATCGGCAAGTCCGTGCGCCTGCGCGACGGCGAAGACGTGACTTTGGTCGCCTGCGGCCTGATGGTCCTCGCGGCGATCGAGGCCGCCGAGGCCCTCGCGGCCGAGGGGATCCGGGCGGCGGTCGTCGACATGCACACGATCAAGCCCCTGGACGCGAAGGCGGTCGTCGCCGCGGCCAGGGAGACCGGCGCGCTCGTCACCGCGGAGGAGCACACCCTGCTCGGCGGACTCGGCAGCGCCGTCGCGGAGACGACGGCGGCGCAGTATCCGGTCCCGGTCGAGATGGTCGGGATCCGCGACCGGTTCGGCCAGTCCGGCGAACCCGACGAGCTGCTCCGGAGATACGGGCTCACCCCCGGCGATATCTGCAAGGCAGCCAAGAGGGCGATGGGAAGGAAACGGGGCTGAGGCGCCCCGTCTTTCGCCGCCCGCGTCAACCCAGGACACCGCGACGATGAGATATTCTTCGACCCGCTTCCCGCTGTACTGTCTGCTGCTCATGTTGGCCGCATCGGTCGTCCTGTCCCGGCCCGCCGCCCCGGCGGGGGGCGCAGCGGAGAAGGACGGGGACGTCTACCGGAGCCTCGACATCCTCTGCGACGTCATCACGATCATCCAGCGCGACTACATAGAGAAGCTGGGCACCGAGCGGCTGATGCAGGACGCGCTCCGGGGGATGCTCGCCTCGCTCGACAGCTACAGCACCTACCTGCCGGCCCCGGCCCCCCGGGCGACCCCCGGCCCCCCGGCGGGGGAGCCCGGCACCTATGGGCTCGAGGTGGCGTACAAGAACAGGCTGCTCACGGTGGTTTCCCCCGTGGAGAACGGGCCGGCCTGGAAGGCCGGCCTGAAGAGCGGCGACCTGATCATCAAGATCGGGGAGGAGCCCGTCGACGATCGCCCGCTCGCCGAACTGCTCCAGCTCTTCCGCGGCGCCGCCGCGGGGGAGCTGCGCCTGCAGGTGGCGCGGCGGGGGGAGCGCGAGTTCCTTGATTTCACCCTCGCCCCCGGGAAGGTGGAGGGGCCGGCGGCGCGGACGGAGATGCCGGAAGACAAGATCGCCCTGCTGAGGATCGCGCGCTTCGACCGGGGAACGCCCGCGCGGGTCGCCGAGTGCCTTGCCGCCCTGAAGGAGCGCGGCGCCGACGGCACGGTCCTCGACCTCAGGGACTGCCCCGCGGGGGAGATAGAGGCAGCCATCGAGGTCGCCGGGCACTTCATTTCGGAGGGTGGGCTCGTGGCGACGCTCGCGGCCCGGTCGGATGAGGCGCGGAAGGAGTTCGTCTCGTCCGGCGCACAGCCGTCGGCCGAGGGCCCGGTGGTAATCCTCGTCAACGGAGGGACGAGCGGCGCGGCGGAGGTGCTCGCGGGCGCGCTGCAGGCGGAAGGGCGGGGCGTGTTGATGGGGCAGAAGAGTTTCGGCTGCGCCTTCGAGGAGGGGACGTTCACGCTCAAGGACGGTTCGGTGATCACGCTTTTGACCGCCGTCTACCGGACGCCGGCCGGCGCCGAGATACAGGACAAGGGGCTCACCCCGGACATAGAGGTCGTATCCGAGACGGCGGAGACGGAGGCGGGGGAGGGGGAGGGGGGGGAAGGGGAGGGGGAGGAGTTCGAGATCCCCGACGAAAAGGGCGAGAAGGGGCTGAAGGGCGTGAAGGCTCCGAAGGGTGAGCAGGAAACGGACCCGGTGGTGCAGCGCGCGATCGACCTCATCAAGGGGATGCGCATAATGAAGAGCAAGGAGGGGAACTAGTCGTGCGCAGGCGCAGCCCCTTCCCCGTCGCGGCCTCGTGCCTTGCGGCCTGCTGCCTCGTCACGGCCCTCTGCGCGGCGTTGGGCCGGGCCGCGGACAGACAGTTGCGGTCGGGCCTCGACATCTTCGTCTCCGGGATGGATATCGTCTCGAGGCACTACTACCGCGAGGTGGAGGACCGCGATCTCGCCTACGGCGCCCTCAAGGGGATGTGCAGCGCCCTCGATCCCCACAGCCAGTTCATGGACGAGGAGATCTACCGCGAGATGAAGGTCGAGACCGAGGGTGCGTTCGGCGGCCTCGGCATCGAGATCACCATCCGGGACAAGTTCCTCACCGTGGTCGCGCCGATCGAGGACACCCCCGCATTCAAGGCGGGGCTCAGGGCGGGCGACCGCATCGTGGAGATCGAGGGGGTCTCGACGAAGGACCTGAGCCTCGTGGAGGCGGTCCGCACCCTCCGCGGCACCCCCGGGACCGTCGCGCGGATTACGGTGATGCGGCCGAGCACCGGCGCGATGCTGCCGTTCGCCATCACCCGCGCAAACATCCAGATCCAGAGCGTCAAGGACGCCGGGCTCGTCAGGAGCCGGATCGGCTACATCCGCCTCACCCAGTTCCAGGAGCACACCGGGAGCGATTTCGACAAGGCGCTGCGGGCGCTCGCGGCCGAGGGGATGGAGGGGCTCATCCTCGACCTCCGCAACAATCCCGGGGGCCTTCTCCAGGTCGCCATCGAGATCGCCGACAAGTTCATCGGCGGGGAGCGGCTGCTCGTGTACACGAAGGGCAGGATCCGGACACAGAACATCGAGTTCAAATCGCACGGCAAGGCGGCCTTTCCGGACCTGCCGATGGTCATCCTCGTGAACAAGGGGAGCGCCAGCGGGTCGGAGATCGTCGCCGGGGCGCTGCAGGACTGGGGCCGCGGCATCATCCTCGGCGAGCCGACGTTCGGCAAAGGGTCGGTGCAGAGCGTGCTCCCGCTCCCCGATGGCTCCGCCCTGCGCCTGACCACCGCGCACTACTTCACCCCCAAGGGCCGGGTGATCCAGAAGGTCGGGGTCCAGCCCGATATCCGGGTCGAGATGACGGACGAACAGGAGATCAAGGTGCTCATGCGGCGCAGGCTGGAGAGGATGATCAAGGAGAGCCCGGAGGGGACCGACCTCGCCACGGAGAAGGCGGAGCTGAAGAAGCTCGGGGAGGCGGCGGACGTGCAGCTGGAGCGGGCGCTCGACCTCCTACAGGGGATCCTCGCCGTCCGGAAACCGCTCGGGGCCACCCCCGCCCCCGCCCCCGCGAAAACCCCCGCGGCGGGCTGATACCGTCCGGCTCATCCCCCGGCCGCGAGGTGCGCCGTGCTGATCCTCGGTATAGAGACGTCGTGCGACGAGACCGGCGTCGCGCTGGTCGACGCGCGAAGCGGCGCGATCGCCGCGGAGGCGGTGGCGTCGCAGGACGAACTGCACGCGCGCTACGCCGGGGTGGTCCCCGAGCTCGCCTCTCGCCGGCACCTCTGCACCCTCGCGCCGCTCACCGCGCGGGTGCTTCGGGAGGCGGGCGCCGCGGCACGCGATGTCGGCCTCGTCGCGGCGGCGCGCGGGCCCGGCCTCGCGGGCTGCCTCCTCGCGGGGGTGAGCTTCGCCAAGGGGTTCGCGTACGCCCTCGGGGCGCCGATCCTCGGGATCAACCACCTCGAGGCGCACCTGTACATGTGCGTGGCGGGCGGCGGGATCGACTTCCCGGCGGTCGCGCTCGTCGTCTCCGGGGGGCACACGATCCTCGCGATCGTGCCCGAGTGGGGCCGTTACGAGCTGCTGGGGCAGACCCGCGACGACGCGGTCGGGGAGGCCTACGACAAGGTGGCCTCGATGCTCGGGCTCCCGTACCCCGGCGGGCCCGCGATCGAAAGGCGCGCGCGCCGCGCCGCGAGGGCGGTGCGTTTCCCGCGGCCGCTGCTCAAGAGCGGCGACCTGGAGTTCAGTCTGAGCGGCCTGAAGACGGCGGTGCGCACCCGTCTCCGGTCGGGCGGGGCGGCGCCGCCCGGCGAAGAGGAGGTCGACGCGGTCGCGCGCGGGTTCCAGGAGGCGGTGATCGAGGTTTTGCGCCTGAAGACCGTCGAGGGGGCCCGCCGCGTGGGCGCCCGCACCGTGCTGCTCGCGGGGGGGGTCGCGCGCAACGAGGCGCTCCGGTCGGGGATCGAACGGGAGGCCGCGAGGCGGGGGGTGCGCGTGGTCGCCTCACCGCCGTCCCACTGCACCGACAACGGCGCGATGATCGCCTTGCTCGCGCGCCTGCAGTGGGCCGAGGGACGGCGGGACGGATCGGATCTCGATATAGACCCGGGCCTGCGGCTCTGCTAGGGGCCCGGCCGCCGGTCGTTGCGCAGCGGCGCGGCGCGGGACGCCGCGGCGCTTGGCCGCGGATGGAGGCGGGGATATGAATCCGGACAATCTGAAAAAACTCTTCTCGGATGTCGCGAAGGGGAAGATCTCCCCCGCGGCCGCCCTCAAGAGGGTCCGCCATCTGCCGTTCGAGGAGCTCGGCCACAGCACGGTGGACGGGCACCGGGCGATCAGGCAGGGGTACCCCGAGGTGATCTTCTGCCAGGGCAAGACCGTCGAGGAGATCGAGGAGATCGCCGCGCGGATCTGCGGGGCGGGGGACAACCTGCTCGCCACGCGCGCCTCCGAGGAGGCGTTCCGCCGCATCCACGCGCTGTTCCCGGACGCGGTCTACCACCGCCGCGCGCACGCGGTGACGGTCGAGCGGCGCCGTCTCACCAAGGCCCCCGGCTTCATCGCCGTGGTGAGCGCCGGCACCGCGGACGGCCCCGTGGCCGAGGAGGCGGCGGTCACCGCGGAGTCGATGGGCAACACCGTCCGCAGGTTCTACGACGTGGGCGTCGCGGGGCTGCACCGGCTGCTCCGCAAGCTGCCGGACCTCGCGCGCGCCCGGGTAATCGTGGTCGCCGCGGGGATGGAGGGGGCGCTGCCGAGCGTGGTGGGGGGGCTCGTGGGAAGGCCCGTCGTCGCGGTCCCGACGAGCGTTGGCTACGGCGCGAGTTTCGGCGGCATCGCGGCGCTGCTCGGGATGCTCAACAGCTGCGCGGCGGGCGTCACGGTGGTGAACATCGACAACGGTTTCGGAGCGGGCTACGCCGCCGCCCTGATCAACAAGACGAGGTAGGGGCTTCCGGCCGCAGATCGACACGGCTGCGCGCGGACGCGGAGGGACGATGGGTGATCCGCGAAGATCCGCGGCATTGCGGACGGTGAAGGGCGATATGAGAAAGGTCGCGTACTTCGACTGCTTCGCCGGCGTGAGCGGCGATATGATCCTCGGCGCCCTGCTCGACGCGGGGCTGCGCCTCGACGCGCTCCGCGGCGCACTCCGCGGTCTCCCCCTGCGCGGATGGCGCCTCGAGGCGCGCCGCGTGCGGCGCGAAGGGCTCGCCGGGACGAGGGCGTCCGTGACGATCGTTGCGGGGGCCGGGAAGACACTCCACGGGCTCGAGCCGATCCTGCGCCTGGTGCGGCGGAGCCGGCTCCCGGCGCCGGTGCGGCGGAGCGCCGAGGAGACGTTCCACCTCCTCGCGCGGGCCGAGTCGAGGGTCCACGGGGTGCGGCTCGCCGAGGCGCATTTCCACGAGGTCGGAGCCGTCGACTCCGTCGTCGACGTGCTCGGCGCCCTCGCAGGGCTGCAGCTGCTCGGCGTGGACGAGGTCCGCGCCTCCGCCCTCCCGTGGAACGGCGGGATGGTGCGGTGCGCGCACGGGCTTCTTCCGGTGCCTGCGCCCGCCACCGTCGAACTGCTGCGCGGGCTCCCGGTCGCGCCGCACCCCTCCCCCGGCGAGATGGTGACCCCGACCGGGATCGCGATCCTCCGGGCGGTCGCGGCGGGGTTCGGCGCCTGCCCGGCGATGACGGTTGTGCGCGTCGGCTACGGGGCCGGGGAGAAACGCTTCCACGGCGTTCCCAATCTGCTGCGTCTCGTCCTCGGTGAGGCGGAGGGTGGGGACGGCGCCGGCGTCGTCACGGTCCTCGAGACCGAAATCGACGACATGCCGCCATCCCGGTACGACCACCTCTCGCGCCTCCTCTTCGAGGCGGGGGCGCTCGACGTCTTCATGACCCCGGTGTTGATGAAGAAGAACCGCCCGGGCCAGCTCCTCACCGCCCTCCTTTCGCCGGGGTTGGCGGGCACGGCGGCGGAGATCGTGCTGCGCGAGAGCACGACGCTGGGGGTGCGGATGCGCGAGGAACGGCGCGTGACGCTCCCGCGGAGGATCGTCGAGGTGAAGACGCGGTTCGGGCGCGTCCGGGTGAAGCTGGCGCGGCGCCCGGGCGGACGGGTGACCGCCGCGCCGGAGCACGACGACTGCGCGGCGCTGGCGGCGAGGACGGGGGCGCCGCTGGACGAGGTGGCAAACGAGGCGCGGAAGGCGGCGGCGCGCAGGGCGGGGAGACGGCGGGGAGCCAAAGAGGAAAGGGGTGCGCGGTTATGGTCGAGATGAAGGAGCTTCTGGAGCGCACGGTCGCCGAGGGGGCGTCCGACCTGCACATATGCGTCGGCTGTCCGCCGACGATACGGCTCCACGGGGGGCTGATCCCGCTCGAGGGGCCGCCGCTCGGGCCCGTGGACACCGAACGGCTCGTCAAGGGCGTCACCTCCGACCAGAACCAGGAGAAGCTGCGCACGAAAGGAGGGGCCGACTTCGGCTTCAGTTTCGGCGACCAGGCGCGCTTCAGGGTGAGCGTCTACAAGCAGAAGGGCTCGATGGCGATGGCGCTGCGCCTGATCCCCAACCGCCTGCTGACGCTCGAGGAGATCGGCCTCCCCGCGATGATCAAGACGCTCCTCTACAAGCCGCGCGGGCTGATTCTCGTCACCGGCCCCACCGGCTCGGGGAAGACGACCACGCTCGCCTCGATGCTGAACGTCATCAACCAGGAGCGGGACTGCCACATCCTCACCATCGAGGACCCGATCGAATACTACCACGATCACGCGAAATCGGTCGTGACCCAGCGCGAGGTGGGGGTCGACGTCCCCGACTTCTCCGACGCGATCGTCCACGGCCTCCGGCAGGACCCGGACGTGATCCTCGTCGGGGAGATGCGCGACCTGCAGACGATGGAGGCGGCGATCAGCGCCGCCGAGACGGGGCACCTCGTCTTCGCCACCCTCCACACCACCGGCGCCGGGAGGACGATGGACCGGATCATCGACGCATTCCCCACCGGACAGCAGGGACAGATCCGCTCCCAGCTCTCGCAGAGCATCGTGGCGGTGATCTCGCAGCTCCTGCTCCCGAAACTGAGCGGCTCGGGTCGGGTCGCGCCGACCGAGATCATGATCGCGACCCCCTCCATCCAGAACCTCATCCGCGAGAACAAGACGTTCCGGATACAGTCCGACATCCAGACCGGAGCCCGGCACGGGATGCGGACGCTGGACATGTCGCTGATGAACCTGTACCAGCAGGGGACGATCAGCTACGAGTCGATGATGAACGCCGCGCAGGATCCCGAGCAGATCTTGATCCAGATCGGCGGACGGTGACGCCGCCCGTTTCGCGGCGCACGGGTCGAAAATAATGGTTGACGGCTGCGGGGGGACGCATGCTACCATCCGCGCGGACTCAGGGGTGTTTCCGGGGCCGGTTGTCCCACCATCATTCAATCCCAAAATGATGATCCGGATCGCGCCGCGCGCGGCCGGCGTCGCGCCGCGTGGGCGGCGCTGCGCGTGAGACGTGCGTGTTCCTCGTCCACAGTCGATGAACTTGTGCCCCCCGGGCAGGTAACCGGTGCAACGTCGGACTCTCTTCCTCATCGACGGAATGTCGTGCGCCTACAGGGCGTTCTACGCCATCCGCGATCTCCGCAGCTCCTCCGGTGAGCCGACCAACGCGGTCTACGGTTTTACCAACATGCTTCTCAAGCTGCTGCGCGAGCGGACGCCGGACGCCGTCGCCGTCGTCTTCGACACCCCGGCCCCGACGTTCCGGCACGAGCGTTTCGGCGCCTACAAGGCCACCCGGAAACCGATGCCGGACGATCTCTCCGTCCAGCTGCCGTTCATCCGGGAGGTCATCGACGCCTACCGGATCCCTTCGGTCCAGCGGGACGGGGTCGAGGCCGACGACCTGATGGCGAGCCTGGCCGTGCGGGCGGTGGGGGAGGGGTACGACGTCTTTCTCGTCACCAGCGACAAGGATATGCTCCAGCTCGTCGGCGACCGCATCTCGGTGATCAGGCCCGAGGCCGGGGAGGTTTGCGACGCCGCCGCGGTGACGGCGCGCTTCGGCGTGGAGCCGGCGAAGGTAATCGAGGTGCTCGCGTTGGCGGGGGATGCGAGCGACAACGTGCCGGGGGTGCCCGGCATAGGGGAGAAGACGGCGATCGAGCTGGTGCGTCAATTCGGCGGCATCGAGGGGGTGCTCGCGCACGTGGCGGAGGTGAAGGGGGAGAAGCGCCGGGAGAAGCTGGTGCGCCACGCGGAGCAGGCGCGGCTCTCGCGCGAGCTGGTCACGCTCAAAAGGGACGTCCCGCTCGACATCGCGACCTCCGCGCTCGCCGTGAAGGAGCCCGACCGCGCGCGCCTCGGCGAGCTCTTCCGCCGATTCGAATTCAAAAGGCTCCAGGCGGAGTTCGCGGGCGGAAACGGCCCCGGCGTTGCGGAGTACCGCTGCCTCGAAGACCCCGAGGCCCTCGCGCAGCTCGCCGCCGCCCTCGCGAAAACGGGAGGGTTCGCCCTGGAACTCGTGGCCACCTCTCGGGACCCGATGGCCGCGGAACTTGTCGGCATCGCCATCTGCAGCGCGCCGGGAGCGGCCTGCTACGCGCCCGGAACCGGGCGCCTGCGGGAGCTGCTCGGGCCCTCCCTCGCGAACCCTAGGTTGATGAAGACCGGGCACGACCTCAAGCGCGCGGCGCGCCTGCTGCGCGGCGCGGGCCTGGAACTGGAGGGGCAGGCGTTCGACACGATGCTGGCCGCGTGGCTGCTCAACCCCTCGCGCGCCTCCTACGAGCTCGGCGACCTCGCCTTGGACTATTTGGACACACGCCTCGCCGCCTCCTCCGGCCTCGCCGGCAAGAAAAGCGCCTCCCTCGCGGAGCTCCCGCCGGCCGCGATCTCCCCCCACGCGTGCGCGGAGGCGGACGCCGTCCTCCGCCTGCGCGCCCTGATGGAGCCGCGCCTCGCCGAGCAGGGGATGGACGCCTTGTTCCGCGACATCGAGATGCCGCTCGCGGAGGTTTTGGGGGGGATGGAGGAGACGGGGATACGGGTCGAGACGGAGCCGCTCCGGCGCCTCTCCGCGGAGCTGGGCGGCGCGCTCGAGGAACTCGAGTCCGCCATCCACCGGATGGCGGGGGGGGCGTTCAACCTGAACTCCCCGTCCCAGCTCGCGCGGGTGCTGTTCGAGCGGCTCGGTCTCACCCCGACGAGGAAGATCAAGACCGGCTGGTCGACCGACTACGACGCGCTCCTCGATCTCTCCCGCCTGCATCCGCTCCCCGCCAAGCTCCTCGAGTACCGGAGCCTGAGCAAGCTGAAGAACACCTACGTCGACATCCTCCCGCGGCTGGTCAACGCGCGCACGGGGCGCATCCACACCACCTTCCGCCAGACGGGGACCGCGACCGGGCGACTCTCCTCGAGCGACCCGAACCTCCAGAACATCCCGGTGCGCACGGAGATCGGGAGGCGGATCCGGCAGGCGTTCGTGCCGGGACGCCCCGGGATGGTGCTGCTCTCCGCCGACTACTCGCAGATCGACCTCCGCGTCCTCGCCCACCTCTCGGGCGATCGGGAGCTCGTCGCGGCGTTCGCCCGCGGCGACGACATCCACGCCCGCACCGCCGCGGCGCTGTTCGGGGTCGAAGCCGCGGCGGTGACGCCGGAGATGCGCCGGCAGGCCAAGACGGTCAACTTCGGCATCGTCTACGGGATGAGCGCCTTCGGGCTCGCGCGCGACCTTGGGATCGCGCCGGGGGAGGCGCGGGGGTTCATCGACCGGTACTTCCAGCACTACGCCGGCGTGCGCCGGTACATCGACGCCGCCTTGAAGGAGGCCGCCGCGCGCGGCTGGGTGGCGACGCTCCTCAACCGGCGGCGGGCCGTTCCCGAGCTCGCGAGCCGGAGCGGGCCGACCCGCGAGCAGGGGAGCCGGATCGCGACCAACGCGCCGATCCAGGGCTCCTCCGCGGATCTGATCAAGATCGCGATGCTCGCGATCGCGCGGGAGATGCGGGGCGGGCGATGGCGCGCGGCGATGCTGATTCAGATCCACGACGAGCTCCTCTTCGAGGTGGATCGGGAACAGGCAGTCGACTTCGGCGCGATGGTCCGGGAGAAGATGGAGAAGGCGTGGGCCCTCCGGGTGCCCCTGGAGGTGCGCCTGGAGACGGGCTCGAACTGGGGGGAGCTGTAAGGCGCGGTGTGAAGAAGGCGAAGGGTATAAAGGGCGCGAAGGGGGGGAGGGCTCCCCTTGTCACGATCGGGCTCACGGGCGGCTACGGCACCGGCAAGGGCACGGTTGCGGGGATCCTCGGCCGGCTCGGGGCGCTCGTGATCGACGCCGACGAGATCGCGCACGAGGCGATCGCCCCCCGCCGGCCGGCGTGGCGCGAAATCGTCCGCCTGTTCGGCGGGGGCATCTGCGCCCCGGACGGTTCGATCGACCGCCGCCGCCTCGCCGCCGTCGTCTTCAGGGACGGGCGCCTGCTCCGGCGCCTGAACGCGATCGTCCACCCGAGGGTGGGGCGGGAGATCAGGCGGCGGCTCGCCCGCGCCCGGCGCGAGGGGGTGCGCCGCGTCGCGGTGGCGAACGTGCCGCTCCTCTTCGAGAGCGGCATGGACCGATGGTTCGATACGACGGTGGTGGTCGTCTGCCCGCGCGCGGAGCAGGTGCGCCGCTGCGCGGCCCGGGACCGGCTTTCGGGGCGCGAGGTCGTGCGCAGGATACGGTCGCAGTGGCCGATACGGGAGAAACTACGGCGTGCCCGCCATATCGTCGACAACGGCGGGACGCGTGCATATACGGAGAGGCAGGTGCGGAGACTGTGGGATTCATTGACAGGAGGTAACGCGTGAGACCGAGGACACGGATGGAGCCGGTGATGAACGAGATGCGGAGGCGCGAGGGACAGGAGCGGGAGGCGCCGCGTGAGGTCCGCCCGGAGGAGGCTGTTTCCCCGGCGGGGGGGGAGCAGGTCAATATCAGCAAGCTCCAGCAGATGACGATGGCCCAGCTCAGCAGGATGGCGCGGGATTTGAAGATCGAGGGGATCGCCACCCTCAAGAAGCACCAGCTCATCCTGGAGATCCTGAAGGCGCGGGCGGTGGAGAACGGGCTGATGTTCGGCGAGGGCTGTCTCGAGATCCTCCCCGACGGCTTCGGGTTCCTCCGCTCGCAGAACTACAACTACCTCCCCTGTCCCGAGGACATCTACATCTCGCCGTCGCAGATCCGCAAGTTCGACCTCAAGAAGGGCGACACGATCTCCGGACAGATACGCCCGCCGAAGGACAAGGAGAGGTACTTCGCGCTCATCCGGGTCGAGGCGATCAACTACGAGTCCCCGGAGAAGGCGCGGGAGCGGACGCTGTTCGACAACCTCACGCCCCTCTACCCGCACACGCGGCTGATGCTCGAGACCGCGCCGGACAACATCAGCATGCGGGTGATGGACCTCCTGACCCCGATCGGCAAGGGGCAGCGCGGGCTCATCGTCTCCCCGCCCCGGGCGGGCAAGACGATGCTGCTCCAGAAGGTCGCCAACAGCATCACGACCAACAACCCCGAGTGCTACCTGATCGTCCTCCTCATCGACGAGCGCCCCGAGGAGGTGACGGACATGGAGCGCACCGTGAAGGGGGAGGTGGTCAGTTCGACCTTCGACGAGCCCGCGGACCGGCACGTGCAGGTCGCCGAGATGGTGATCAACAAGGCCCGGCGTCTCGTCGAGCACAAGCGGGACGTGGTGATCCTCCTCGACAGCATCACCCGCCTCGCCCGGGCCTACAACGTCATCCAGCCGCACAGCGGCAAGATCCTCTCGGGCGGCGTGGACTCGAACGCCCTCCAGAAGCCGAAGCGGTTCTTCGGGGCGGCCCGAAACATCGAGGAGGGGGGGAGCATCACGATCATCGCCACCGCCCTCGTCGACACCGGAAGCCGGATGGACGACGTCATCTTCGAGGAGTTCAAGGGCACCGGCAACATGGAGCTGCACCTCGACCGGCGGCTCGTGGACAAGCGATGCTTCCCGGCCATCGACATCGAGAAGTCGGGGACCCGCAAGGAGGAGCTGCTCCTGCACCCCGACGAGCTGACCAAGGTCTGGACCCTGCGCAAGGTGTTGAGCGGGCTGAACCCGGTCGAGGTGATGGAGATGATCATCGAGAAGCTCAAGAAGACCAAGAGCAACGCGGAGTTCCTCCTCACGCTCAACTGAGACGCGGCGGGGGGCTCGACAAGGAGGGGAAGATGAAACAGGGGATTCACCCGAAGTACGTGGAGTCGACGGTCTCGTGCGCCTGCGGCGAAACGTTCCAGACCCGTTCGACAAGGAAGGAGATCAAGGTGGGCGTCTGCGCGAAGTGCCACCCGTTCTTCACCGGGACGCAGAAGTATCTCGACACGGCGGGGCGCGTCGAGAAGTTCATGAAGAAGTACGCCGCCCCGAAGTCCCCGAAGAAGAAGAAGGTCCGCACCCTGAAGGACGCGATGAAGCCCGCCCAGGAGAAGGGGAAGGTCGGCGCGGCGGCGGCCGAACCATCGGCGGCTCCGCCCGCGCCCGAGCCGGCCCCGCTTGAATCCCCGGCGGCTGCCGACAAGACGGCGCCCGCTTCGGCGCCCGAGGTTCAGCCGGGCGAGTAACATCGTCTGGGCGCGCGGGGGTGCGCGGCTGCCGATGCCGCCACCTCCAGGATGGGGGGCATGATCAGGGAGAAGATGGATGCGCTCGCCGGCCGGCTCGAGGAGCTCGAGCGGCAGATGAGCGACCCGGAGGTCATTCGCCGGCAGGAGCGCTACCGCGCGCTCGCCCGGGAGCACGCGGGTCTCAGGGACGCCCTCGCGCGCTACGGCGAATACACGCGCGTGGAGCGCGAGCTGGAGGGCAGCCGCCGGATCCTCGACGATCCCGCCTCGGACGAGGAGCTCAAGGCCCTCGCGGAGGGGGATGTCGCGGCGCTCGAGGAGCGGCGGAGGCGTCTCGAGGGGGAGCTCCTGCATTTCCTCCTGCCGCGCGGCAAGGACGACGACCGCGATACGATCGTCGAGATCAGGGCGGGGACCGGCGGCGAGGAGGCCGCCTTGTTCGTGGCGGATCTGTTCCGGATGTATTCGCGGTACGCGGAGCGCATGGGGTGGCGGGTGGAGACGATGGACAGCCATCCGACCGGGCTCGGGGGGTTCAAGGAGATCATCTTTTCCGTCGAGGGGCGGGACGTCTTCCGGAGCCTGAAGTACGAGAGCGGCGTGCACCGGGTCCAGCGGGTCCCCGCGACCGAGGGCGCCGGGCGCATCCACACCTCGGCGGCGACCGTCGCCGTCCTCCCCGAGGCGGAGGAGGTCGAGGTCGCCATAGACCCCGCGGACGTGCGCGTGGACGTCTACCGCTCCTCGGGCCCCGGCGGGCAGAGCGTGAACACGACCGACTCGGCCGTTCGCCTCACCTACATCCCCACCGGGCTCGTCGTGACCTGCCAGGACGAGAAGTCGCAGCACAAGAACAAGGTCAAGGCGATGCGGGTGCTCCGGGCGCGCCTCAAGGAGGCGCTGGACGAGGAGCGCGAGCGCGAGCTCTCCACGCTCCGACGTTCCCAGATCTCCACCGGCGACCGGAGCGCGAAGATCCGCACCTATAACTTCCCCCAGAACCGGCTGACGGACCACCGGATCGGGATGACGATCCACAACCTGGGGGCGGTGATGGAGGGGGATCTGGAGGATCTGACGAAGGCGCTCATCGAGAAGGATCAGGAGGAGAGGCTGAAGCAGCGGTAACGCAACCGCGGGGTGCGAGGCAGCATGGGACCCAACTCCGACCGCGTCATCGATCTCATCAACTGGGGCCGCGCGCTCTTCATCGAGCGGAGGATCCCGCACGCGCGCTACACGATGGAGGTGCTCCTCGAGCACATCCTGGGGGCCGCGCGCGCGGATCTCTACTGCGACCGGGACCGCCGGCTCACCGCGGAACAGATGGACCGGCTGATGGGCTATATCGAGGAACGGCTCGCCCGGAAGCCGCTCTGGCACCTGGTGGGCTCCGTGGAGTTCTACGGCCTGCCGATCCGCGTGAGCGACCGCGTGCTCATCCCGCGGCCGGAGACGGAGCTGCTCGTCGAGCGCGCCGTGCAGGAGCTGACGCGGCGCCCGCGGCAGGCGGTGCGGTACGTCGCCGACGTCGGGACCGGCAGCGGGAACATCGCCATCGCCGTCGCCTCTGCGGCGGGCGGGACGTTCGTGTACGCGACCGACCTCTCCCCGGAGGCGCTGGCCGTCGCGAAGGCGAACGCCCGGCAGAACGGCGTCGAGGGGGCGATATGCTTCCTGGAGGGGGATCTCCTCGAGCCGCTGCGGGCGGGGGGGCGGGGGAAAGTGGATATGGTCGTCTCGAACCCGCCGTACGTGTCGGACGCCGACTGGGCGGATCTCCCCCCCGAGGTGCGGGACCGCGAGCCCCGGCTCGCCCTCCGCGGCGGCCCGGACGGTCTGCGCTGCCTCGCGCGCCTCGTGGAAGAGGCGCCCTCCGTGCTCGTCCCCGGGGGGGCGCTCCTGCTCGAGGTGGGCAGGGGGCAGGCGCCGCAGGTGCGCGCGATGATGGAGCGGGCGGGCGTCTACCGGCGCGTCGAGACGCACAGGGACTACGCCGGAATCGACCGGCTGGTGGTCGGGGCTGATGTCGGACGGGTCTGACGGGTCCGGGGCGTCGGCCCCGGCGGGACAGGACACGCGAGGGCGGCGGCAATGGACAGGATCGTCGTGCGGGGGGGGAGGCGGCTCAAGGGGACGGTCAGGATCGGGGGGGCCAAGAATGCCGCCCTTCCGATCATGGCCGCCGCGCTCCTCGGCGACAGCCCCTCCCGCATCCGCAACGTCCCGCGCGTCGCCGATATCCGCACGATGGCCGACATCCTCTCCGCCCTGGGGGCGCGGGTGGAGTTCCCGTCGCCACACGAGGTGGTCATCGACCCGCGCGGCCTCGGCAACCCGACCGCCCCGTACGAACTCGTCCGCAAGATGCGCGCCTCGATCTGCGTGCTCGGTCCGCTGCTCGGGTCGCTGGGGCGGGCGCGCATCTCGCTCCCCGGAGGATGCGCCATCGGCGCGCGGCCGATCGACCTGCACATCAAGGGGATGGAGCGGCTGGGCGCATCGATGCGCCTCTCGCACGGTTTCGTCGTCGCGCGCGGGGACCGGATGCGGGGGGGCGAGGTGTTCCTCGGGGGGCGCTTCGGGTCCAGCGTCCTTGCCACCGCGAACGTGCTGATGGCGGCGGTCAAGACCCCCGGGGTGACCCGGATCGAGGGCGCCGCCTCCGAACCGGAGATGGCGGACCTCGCGGAGTTCTTGAAGAAGATGGGCGCCCGCATCGGGGGGATGTGCACGCACTCGCTCCGCGTCGAGGGGGTGCGGCGCCTCGCGGGCGCGTCGCACACGCTTATCCCCGACCGGATCGAGGCGGGCACCTACATGATCGCCGCGGCGATCACGGGCGGGGAGCTCGAGCTGAAGGGCGCCCGTCCCGACCATCTCGGCGCGGTGATCGATCTGATCGAGGCCGCGGGGGTCTCCGTCGGCGCGCTGCGGGGGGGGCTGCGGGTGAGCGGGGCGGGGAGACGGCGCGTCGTGGACCTCGCCACGCATCCGTACCCGGGGTTCCCCACCGATCTCCAGGCGCAGATGATCGCCTTGCTGACCCTCTGCCCGGGCATAAGCGTCGTCACCGAGAAGGTCTTCCCCGAGCGCTTCCTGCACGTCCCGGAACTGAACAGGATGGCGGCGCGGATCTCGATCGAAGGGTCGAGCGCCATCATCAGGGGTGTCCGGGGGCTGAGCGGCGCGCCGGTGATGGCCTCCGACCTCCGCGCCAGCGCCGCCCTCGTCCTCGCGGGCCTCGTCGCGCGCGGGGAGACGGTCGTGGACAGGGTCTACCACCTCGACCGGGGGTACGAAAACCTGGAGGGGAAGCTCCGGAAGGTCGGGGCCCTCATCGAGCGCGTGGGGTAGGGGGGATGGATCGATGAAGCCGGGCAGCCACCTGGCGGCGTCGCTCGCGGTGAGCGCCGCGCTCTACGCCCTCTTCCGCTCCCTTTCGATCAGTTTCTGGAGCCTCGCCGGAGGCACGCTTATCGATATCGACCATCTCTACGACTATGCCGTCCACCCGCGCCGCCCCGCATGCCGAGATTTCAGCCTGCGGCATTTCTTCGACGTGATGTACAACCGCCGGCTCGATCGCGTCTTCGTCCTGTTGCACGCCTTCGAGCTCGCGGCCGCCCTCCTGGTCCTGGGGTGGGCGGTTCCGGCGACGGGGGGATGGGCGATACCGCTGGGGTTCGGGATGAGCGTCCACATCCTGTTGGACGTCTTGTTTAACAGGATCGGCGTCGTTGCGTACAGCATCGTCGCGCGCGCCGCGCACGGCTTCGACAACGCATTCTTCTACAGGAAAGAAGCGGGAGGGGACCGCCTGCCGGAACGATGCGGCGCCGCCCGGCCGCCTAGCCGGGGAGCGCGCCTTGTTCGATCCGCGCCACGAGGCGGTTGAGGAGCGTGACCACCTGCTCCTGGTCCGCCGCGTGGATCGAGACAGAGGTCTCGACGCCGTCGAATTTGGCTATCAGGAACGCCTCTTCGCAGCGCGCCGCGAAGGTGAACGCCTTTTGGTCCACGGGAGCGTACATCGTGTCTGCGTGCCCCTTTCGGTCGTCGCGCCCCCTCCAACCCGTTCCCACGGGCGCGGTTGACATATCGGCATAAGTATTGCATGCGGCGGAAAGAGGCGCAAGGTTTTTTTGCGGAATCCTTCATGCGCGGACGCGGAAAACCGCGCACCGCGGTCTGGAAAGCCGGGGGCAGGCGACGGAGCGCCGCCAGGGCGGGCTTCTGTATGCCGGCGCGAACAGGGGAGGGGGCCCGGATGGATGCGATCGAGGCGATCATGGGCAGGCGCAGCGTGCGGAGGTTCGCGGGGACACCGGTACCCCGCGCGACAATCGAGCGCATCGTGGACGCGGGAAGGATGGCGCCGACCGCGCGCAACGTTCAGCCATGGCGGTTCGTCGCCGTGACTGACACGGAGACCCGCCGCGCCCTGGCCGCCCTCGCGACCACGGGTCCGTTCATCGCGGAGGCGCCGCTCTGCATCGCCGTGTTCTGCGCCGACACGAAATACTGGCTCGAGGACGGCTGCGCCGCGACGGAGAACATCATCATCGCCGCGCGGGCGCACGGCCTCGGACACTGCTGGGTGGCGGGGGATAAGAAACCGTACGCGGGGCGGGTCGCCGAACTGCTGGGCGCCCCCGCCGGGCATCGCCTGGTGGCCCTGATCGCCGTCGGACACCCCGCGTCGGAGCCCCCGTCCGCGCCCAAGAAGCCCCTCGCGGAGGTGCTGCACTGGGAGAGGTTCTGAGGGAGAGGCAGTCGGCGTCCCGTGTGTCCTTCTGGCTCCATCGCCGCAACTTTTCGCTGGAATGCGTCGCGCCGCCGCGATACAATATGTTGTGGTGCCGGGAATCCTTGCATATGCGCACTATTCCTTGCACCGTACACGTTACACTGCTTTTACGGTGGGTGTAGCTCAGCTGGTTAGAGCACCTGGTTGTGGCCCAGGTTGTCGGGGGTTCGAATCCCCTCATCCACCCCATAGTTCGGGAGGCGAAACGGGGCCCGCCTCCCTGATCCGGTCGGCCCGCGCTCCCGTCGCGTCGCGGGATGAGAGGCCGCAGCGGGATGGAATCCGCCAAGGAGCGTATCGACGCCCTCTTCAAGGCCGAGGCGCGCGAGCTCCTCGGCAACCTTGCGAGGGGGCTCACCGTGCTCGGGCGGGGCGGGGGTGACGAAGCCCTCCTGCGGAAGATGGCGCGCGACGCCCACACCCTCCGCGGTTCCGCGACGATGATGGGGTACGCGGCGGCGGCCGCCGCCGCGCGCGCGGTGGAGGAGTCGTTCGAGGCCGCGGGGGGCGGCGGTATCCCGCCCGGCGGGGAGCATTTCGCCGCGCTCCGGCGGTGCGTCGAACGGCTTGTGGAGGCGCTGGACCGTGGCGCGCCCCCCCCGCCCCGGCGGGGGTGATCGGCGCCGGTTTCCAGGGGGCGGCCGGGCCCGCGGCAGACGCGGGCAAGAGGGAGGGGACAATGCCGAAGAAGGTGTTGATCATCGAGGACAGCGCGACCGACGCGGCGATCGTGAAGGAACTGCTCGAGAAGGAGGGGATCACGACTGTTATCTCCGTCTCCGGCAAGGAGGGCGTCGAGAAGGCGGTGGCGCTGAAGCCCGACCTGATCGTGCTGGACATCATGCTTCCCGATATCAGCGGTTTCGACGTCTGCGCCAAGCTCAAGGAGAAGACCGCGCTCAGCGCCACCATCGTCGTCGTGCTGAGCGTCAAGGACAACATCGAGGACATCACCAGGGCGTTCCACGTGGGCGCGGACGACTATATCATCAAGCCGCCGCTCCCCGAGCTGCTCACACGCAAGATCAAGCTGTATCTAGGCATCCGCTGAGCCGGGGCCGCCTGCGCACAACAAGAGGAACGACATGAGCGATCCCGCCTCCGGCGCCGTCGAAGTGCCGCGGCAATGGTACAACCTCGCGGCCGATCTCCCGACCTCGCCGCACCCCCCGTGCGCCCCCGACGGCACGCCCGTGACCGCCGAGATGCTGGCGCCGGTCTTCCCGATGAACCTGATCGAGCAGGAGATGAGCGTCGAGCGCTGGATCGATATCCCGGAGGAGATCCGGGAGATCCTGTCGCGCTGGCGTCCGACGCCGCTGCGCAGGGCGCGGCACCTCGAACGGCATCTGAAGACCCCGGCGCGCATATACTACAAGGACGAGAGCGTGAGCCCGCCGGGGAGCCACAAGCCCAACACCGCCGTGGCCCAGGCGTGGTACAACAAGGAGTTCGGCATCACCCGGCTGGTCACGGAGACCGGCGCGGGCCAGTGGGGCTGCGCGCTCGCCTTCGCCTGTTCGCTGCTCGGGCTCGAGTGCAAGGTCTACATGGTCCGCATCAGCTTCGACCAGAAGCCGCTCCGCAAGACCATGATGCGGGTGTGGGGCGCCGATTGTACGGCGAGCCCGAGCACGCAGACGAACGCCGGGCGCCGGATCCTCGCCGAGACACCCGACACGCCGGGGAGTCTCGGGATCGCCATCAGCGAGGCGGTCGAGGAGGCGGTGAGCGATCGCTCCGGCGCGACGCGCTACGCGCTCGGGAGCGTGCTCAACCACGTGATGCTTCATCAGACGGTCATCGGCCTCGAGGCCAAGGAGCAGTTGCAGCAGGCCGGGGAGAAGAGGCCCGACATCATCATCGCCTGCGCCGGGGGAGGGAGCAACTTCGCGGGGATCTCGTTCCCGTTCGTGTGCGACAAGATCCACGGAGACGATATCGCCATCATCCCGGTCGAGCCCGCGGCGTGCCCGAAGATGACCCGCGGTCCGTTCGCCTACGATTTCGGCGATACCGCGGGGCTCACCCCGCTCCTTGCGATGTACACCCTCGGGCACGCCTTTGTGCCGCCCCCGATCCACGCGGGCGGCCTCCGCTACCACGGGATGGCGCCGCTCGTGAGTCAGGCGATCGTCGAGGGGCTCGTGACGCCGCGCGCCTACAATCAGTTGAACTGCTACGCGGCCGCGATGCGATGGGCCGGGACTGAGGGGATGATATGCGCCCCCGAGACGAGCCATGCCATCGCCTGCGTCATCGAGGAGGCGGAGAGGGCCCGCGAGGAGGGGAAGGAGAAGGTGATCCTGTTCAACTACAGCGGGCACGGGCTGATGGATCTCACCGGCTACGACCGGTACCTCTCCGGGCAGCTCTCCGACTACGTGCTCCCCGAGGCGGCGCTCCAGGAGTCCGTCGAGAACCTCACGCGTCTGCCCAAGCCCGCCACGCGGCGGCCGGGGAACCGGTAGTCCGGACGGACGCCGCGCCCATCCTTCGCCGCGTTGCGCGATCCCGCCGCCGCGTCAGAGCGCGGGGCGCGCGTGCCTGCCCGCCGCGGCGGGCGGCTCCTCCCCCTTGGACGCCCGGGAACTCTTCCACCGCGTCTCCCGCCTCGGCTCGATCTTGACCGTCGCGGGGAAGCAGTGGAGGGACGCCTCCGCCTCAACGGGAAAGGCGGCGATCCCCTTCATGAAGCGGCTGGAACGGAGCCGCGCCGCCGCAACGGCGGAAGGAGGGGCGTGGAGGCGGGAGTGCGCGGCGGTTGGCGGGAGCGGCTCGGCAACCGGTTCCCGCACGCCGCCGGACCGCCCCCCCTGCCGGAGCGAGGGGAGGAGCGCCAGGAGAAGGCCCATGAGTAGCAGGAACGCGGCGGCCTCGATGGCGATGAGGGCGTCGAGCGTCATCCTGCGCTGTCTCACGGCGCGACCTCCTGCCAGTAGATGAGATCGAACATGTTCGTAGGCGGGAAGTACGGAGGGGGGAAGTAGACGACCCGCGTGTCGTAGATGTAGTTTTTGGAGTAGCCGCTCGTCTTGGTCGGCTGCCCGGCGATGTCGCCGCTGAAGGTCCCCACCGCTCCCCGCTGCCTCTGGATGAGGCCGCCGACGATCGTCAGCGTCCCCTCGAGGTGGCTGGTGTAGTCCTCCACCCGGAAGCTGCCGGTGCTGCTCCCCGTGCTGTCGGGGGCCCCCAGCGCCATCACGGTCGCGCAGATCTTCCGGTCGATGGGACCGCCGCCGTCGTCCGCGACGATCACGTCCCCCTTCGCGACCAGGCCGAGCGTGTCGGTGGACTCCGGCTGGTCGTACCCGGTCGAATCGGACCCCCCGTCGCCGTCGTCGTCGGTGTCGTCCGGCTGCTCGCCGGGAAGGGTGTACCGGCCGTCGCCGTTCCGGTCGACCCCCTCGTCGTTCACGCCGTTGCCGTTCGGGTCGCTTAAAAGCCCGTCCCCGTCATAGTCGACCGGGTCGACACGGTAGAGGACGTCGTCCGTGACGATGAGGTCCCCCTGCGTGAGGATGGTGAGTTGGCCCGCGAGCGTGCCGGAGATCTCCGCGTCCCCGTTCACGTACACGACCGCCTTGCCCGAGGGGCTGGCGTTCGCGTCGAAGACGTCCACGCGGTTCGTGACGGTGACGTTCTCGGTGGTGTAGTAGCCCGGGATCGTGACCGTCTCGCTGTAGCGGGTCGCGTGGTAGATCCCGTAGCGCCAGCCGCGCCAGGTTTCGGTCACGGTTTGGGGCGGATGCCACACCTGCTGCTCCTCCTGCTGGGTGTAGGTGAGCGTCCCCCGATCCCCCCCCTCGACGCCGAGGGTGATCTCCGTGTCTGAATCGATGACGAGCCCGAGGGCGCCGGAGGATGCCGCCTCTATCTCGGACATGTCGGTCGGGTAGGTGACGCTATCCGCCCCCAGCTCGTACCCGTCCCTGAAATGGGGCACATCCCGGGTGCCGTTGTTGGGGAGGGTGGAGGTTCGGGAGCTGCCGTTGTTGTAGAAGGTGAACGTGTCGCCGACGGAGGTGACCTTCCCCCAGAAATCGGGTCTGCCGGCGATATGGAGCGATCCGTTGGTGTGCACGAGGCCGAGCAGGGCGTCGGTCGTGACGAACCAGATGTTGCTGGGTTCGTTGTTGGTGAAGTACGCGTAGCGGGCGAAGCTCCCCAGAAGCATCGTCACGAGGATCTTCCTGCGCAGCTCGTCGCCGCTTTCGGGTGTGCCGTCGGGATCCGCGGTCCCGATGGAGGCGATGGTGTAGAACGGGATCGACCACGAGCCGAGTTCCACGTCGATCGAGGCGGTGTACGAGCCGGATCCGAACGGGACGGCGGCGGCCCCGAGCACCGTGGAGGCGGGGATCGTGTCCGTGGTCCTGAGGAGGGCGCTCCCCAGCTTTGCCTGGGCGGTGAGCCATTCCTTGGCGTGCTCCGCCCCCGCCTCCGCGAGGTACAGCGCCTCGGTGTGGCCGATCTTCCGGGCGACAAGCCGGCCGTCGGTCACGGCCGCGTAGAGCCAGGCGGCGATGACGGCGGTCATGATGGCGAGGAAGCAGCAGACGACGACCAGCAGATTTCCCCGGCGGGGATCCTCAAGGCGCGGTTTCATGGCGTCACATGTTCCTCGCAAATACCTCGAACGCTGTATCGAGGCTCGGTTCAGATGCATCGCGGGTTCCGTTGCGGTTCCAGTCGTTGTAGCACCTGAAGGCGGCCTGCACGCGGCTGTTGCGGGCGCCGTCCTGCCCGCCGGGGAGGATCCGGAAGATGCCCCCCGCGCCCGTCGGCTCGACGGACGGCACGATCGGTTCGTCGGACGCGGGGGAGGGGGAGCCGCCCGCGTTGAAATAGATCGTCGTCCCGTCCAGGTAGTAGGTGAAGCGGATGTGGACGATCGATCTGTTGTCGTGCTGGGAGGCCGTGGTCCCGGCGTACCCCCGCGTGCAGGAGGAAAGCCGCCTCGTCTTCGGCTCCGCGCTCCCGTAGGCGATCGCCTCATCGTCTATGTACACGACCCCGGAAGGGGGGAAGACCTCCGCGGTCTGCACGTGGAGCGAGGAGTGGGTGGCGTTGACCGCGGAGCGGAGCACGGTCGCCGGGATGGTCACGGTCAGGGCGTTCCCCCCCTGCGCCACGGCGATCGCCTCCGCGGCGCTCGATCCTGAGGAGAGCCGTTCGATCCCGTAGCGCGCGCGGGAGAGGAGGCAGAGCCGCTCGGAGCCGTCGCGGTAGAGGCGCGAGAAGGCGATGAAGGTGCCCAGGATGCCCCCGACGAGCAGGGCCGACAGGGTCGAGGCGAAGAGCACCTCGACGAGGGTGAATCCGCTCCTGCGCCTCCGCGCCTGCATCGGGGGTCTCATCAGGTCACGTTGTTTTTGCTGACCAGGGTGTGGAGGGTGACGTCGAACGAACGGTTCTGTTCGGTCCACTGCACGGAGACCGAGATCCTCTTCCTCGCGGCCCCGGAGACGCCGGATACCGTCACGACGATGTTCGCGCGGGGGGAGCCGGCCGGGTCGAGCGGGATCCCGGCCTCTCCGTAGGCGCCGGCCGCGGTCGAGAGGGAGGCGTACCGGAGGTTCATCACCTCCTCGATCTTGCTGCGCGCGAAACCGAGCGCCGCGATCTGGTGGGCGTTCCTTTTGACGGCCCCGTACCCCGCGAGCATCCCGCCGAGAATCGCCGGGAGCGCGAGGCCGAATATCCCCGCGCTGACGAGCACCTCGACAAGCGTGAGGCCCGCCCGTCCGTCTGCACCGGCGCACCGGGATACGCAACGGCTGGCTTTCATTGAACCATCTACATTATACACTACAATACCATTATGTCAATCGTGGCACTCGCCGCGCGGGAGCCGGGGAATGCGCGGATACGAAGCAGTGTATGCCGTATCGAATCGCTTCGATCCGCCCGTTCACGCCGGGAACCGCGAGCCGCCCGGAGGCGCGCTTTACTCGGCAGGATGCGTGTGCTATACAGGGACGGACAGAGGCGCGGCGAGGGGGGCGATCGGATGCAGGGAATCGGTCTGGGGCGGAGGGAGGTCGCGGCCTGGGTGGGGGCGATCATCGCGCTGATCCTGCTCGGTCTCGGCGCGGCCGCGGCGAGGAGGGCGGCGGCCCGGAGGGGGGCGGAGGTGCGGCCCGTGGACCCGTACCGCGCAGAGATCGAACGCACGGACCCGGTCGAAATCCACACCAGGAGCGCCTACGCCTACGAGGCGGAGGGGTCGCTCGAGATGGCCGTCAAGGAGTACCTCGAACTCGTGAGGACCGACCCGGACGACGTCGCCGCCCGCGCGAACCTCGCGGCGCTGTATTTCAAGACGGGCGCCCCCGAGCGGGCCGTCGCGGAGATCCACGAGATCCTGAGGATAGACCCGTCGCAGTTCGGGCACCGGGAGGTTCTCGCGGACGCCTATGCGGAGGCGGGGGACCACGCGCGGGCCGCCCGGGAGTACGAGGAGGCGCTCCGGTACGCACCCGACTCCGCGGATCTCCGCTGCAAGCTCGGCAGGGAGCACCTCCTGACGAGGCGGCATGCGCTCGCGCGCGACGAGTTCCGGAAGGCGGTCGAAACGGACCCGGAATCCGCGGAGGCGCACCGCGGTCTCGCGGCGTCCCTCCGGGCGTTGGGGGAGGTCGAGGAGGCGGCGAGGGAAGCGGCCCTAGCCGAGACGCTCAGGCAACGGGAGGACCCGCCGTTGAAGCCGGGGCGGCTCCCGCCGTACCGGCCGCTCCGCTCGAAGCGCCCTACACCGTGAGCGGCGGTTTCACGGCGTCGGCATCGGCGGGGGCATCTCCTGCCAGTAGCGCAGCGCGTACTTCCCGCCCTGCAACTCCTTCTCGCCGAGGGCCTCGTCGTAATGGTACTCCGTCCCGCCCTGCACGGTGACGGTCTTTCCCACGAACGAGCCGTACTTGTCCTCGCTGCCGGTGAATTTGAGGTCGGCGTTGGGGGCGTAGACCGCCCCGTAAAACGCGGCGGAGCCTCCGATGTACAGATCCGTGCACCCCACCCCGCCGTAGATCGAGCAGTCGGCGGGGATGCCGCCGGGGTTGGTGAGCCCGTTCCCGGAGAAGGAGGCGGGCGCATCGAGATAGAACTCCACCTTGCCGACCAGGTTGATCGTGCCGTTTCCCGACAGGGAGATGCTCGTGCCCCTGTAGCCGGTGACCCAGACCACAGTAGCGGGGTCGCTGCTGTCGGAGGGGGGGCCGGTGAAGGTGAGGACGTGCCCGGTGGACTTGATCCCCGTGAACTTGTAGTACCCCGGCTCGTAGGTGAGGTCGCTCTTGACGGTGAGCACGCCCGCCCCGGGCTCGACGACGTAGTTCCGGGAGGGAGGCGAATTGTACGGTAGTTCCTGCTCGAAATCGTGCGTGACGGTTCCCGAGATCGTGGCGCCGCCGGTCACCGTGCCCCCCTCGCCCGTCATCACGTTCCCGTAGACCGTGATGTTCTGGCCGAGGTCCACTGCAGGGTCGCCGCCGCTGTTGGTGGCGATGTCGCCCTTCCCCTCGTCCGGCTCTCCCGGCGCGCCGCGGTGGACATTGTCGCCGCCGTAAACCCCGTCCCGGGAGTCGTAGCTGTCCACGACGAGGCCCCCTCCCAGCGTGACTAACGCGTCCCCGAGGAACGCGCCGTCGAACGGCCGGATGACCTTGGGGACGCAGAGCGCCTTCACGGTCCTCGCAAGAACCCCGGGGGCGTGTATCCCCGGCGCGTAGCCGATGCTCTCGACGAGCCAGTAGGGCTTGGGACTCATCGGGGTCGGCCAGGCCCGGATGACAAAGTCGCCCTTGACCTCCCCGGCGTTGGTCGAGAAGCCGGTCACGCTGCGCGTCTTCGGGGCCCCGCCCCAGTCGGAGAGCTCGGCGTCCGCGTTCATCGCGTGGTAGACGTACTCCACGCCCGCCTCGGCGAGGTTGAACGCGACCGCCCCGCGGTAGACGCGATGGGTGAGGAAGGAGTCGTGCCAGGGGGAGAGCATGAAGCCCGCCGAGAAGATGAGCAGCGCGATGATGATGCACATCGTGATGATCAGCGCGCTGCCCCGGGCGGCATCGGTTGCCGGACGGTTCATCGGTTCACCATCAGGTTGACCTCGCCGCCGTGTTCCTGAACGTCACGGTGGTGGCGAGGCGCTCGGTCTGTGCGGTCACCGCCGGTTTGCCCGCGTAGTCGACCGAGGAGACCACGGCCACCGCGCCGCCGACCGCAAGGGAGATCTCCACCGCGCAGGCGTCGGCGGGCACAGACGTCGTGGCGTTGTTCCTGTCCTCGAGCGTGAAGGCGAGCGCGGTCACGCCCCGGGCGACCACCGTGGTGCCGCTTTCCCTGTCGCTTGATTCGTGGGGGATCACGATCCTCTCCAGGGCGTTCCCGTTCAGGCGGTAGACGAAGTAGTCGGCCGCGTTCTTGATGTCGATGATCTCCTTCGACGCGTCTATCGCGGGGACCTTGAGCACGAGGCAGGTGGCCGACGTCGCATGGCCTCCGTGGGTTGCGACCGGCTCGATCGTCCACCTGATGTCCCTGGCCATCGAATCCATCGCGTGGCGGATCTCGTTTCGGACGCCGAGGTGGGAGTAGCCGACCGCGAAGGCGCGCTGGTAGGAGATGAAGGTGTACAGCACGAACCCGATCGCCATCGCCATCACGCTCGAGGCGAACATGAGTTCGAGGAGGGTGAATCCGCCGCGGCAGCCGCGGCGAACGGGCGTTCCCCCTTCGCGGCCGCTTCTGCGCGCCCTCATGGCCGGCCTATCCCTTCCTTGGTGATGTACGTCGCGAGGCTCACGTGCATCGGCCGCCCGGGCGGCGGCCCGGCGTGCGAGACCCACCCGACGTGCGCGGTGACCTTCTTCATCGTCGCCGTCTCGTCCTGCACCGCGAACGAGCCGCTCACCGCCGTTCCATCCCGGTTGCGCAGCGACGGCACGGCGAACGTGTGCGGCGCGACGGAGGCGAAACTTGCGTTCCGCATCCGCTCGATCTCCTGCTGCGCTGCCTGGAGCGCCGCGGCGGATTCGCGCGAGGCCCTAATGGTCTGTATGCTCCAGGTCACGGCCGTGGCGAGGCCTCCGAAGGCGACCGCTACCAGAACGATGGCGATCAACACCTCCATGAGCGTCATGCCGCGCCGGCGCCCGGCACCCATTGGCGGATCCTCTCTTGGGCTCTGCCCTGTTTATATAGCATATTCAGGGGGTATTGTCAATTTCCGCGCCCCCCCGTGTCGTCTCCACGGAACGAGGCCCGGCTGTTCGCTCGGCCCTTTACTTTTCCTGAAATCGGTGCTACGTTCATACGCGGCCCGGTCAACTGAACATCCGCTCCGGGGAGAGCCGAATGAGGCGGTTCGCTGCGTTGTTGTGGGTGGGGGTATTCGCGCTCGGTCCCGGCGGCGAGGCGCGGGCGGCGGACGCCGCCTGGCCGATGTTCCGCTACGATCCCGCGCGTACGGCGAGGAGCCCGTACGAGGGCACCGCGGGTTTCGGGGTCAGCTGGACGTTCGCGGTGCCCGGGGGGACCGAGTCGTCGATCTCCATCGGCTCCGACGGAAGCGTCTACTTCGGCGCGTACGACAACAACTTCTATGCCCTCAATTCAAACGGGACACTCGACTGGAAGTTCCTCACCGGAAACGCGGTGCAGTCCTCGCCCGCCATCGACTCCGGGGGGGCGCTCTACTTCGGCGGAATCGACAACCTCGTCTATGCGCTGAACCCCGGCGGCGGCCTGCGCTGGTCGTTCGAGACCGGCGATCCCGTCTTCTCCTCCCCCGCGGTGCACGGCGGTGTGGTCTACGTCGGGTCGATGGACAACGCCGTCTACGGCATCTCCGCGTCGGATCCGTCGGACTTCTGGACGTACGCCACGGGAGACGACGTCGAGTCCTCCCCCGCGGTCGCCTCAGACGGGACGATCTACGTCGGCTCCAAGGACGGGCGTCTGTACGCGCTCAACTCCGACGGCACCCTTCTCTGGAGTTATGTCGCGGAGAACAGCCTGCGCGCCTCGCCGATGGTGATCGAGGCCACGAGCCACGTCGCCATCGGCTGCCTCGACAGCGATCTCTACGTCTTCACCTCCAGCGGCGACCTTGCATGGAGGTACACGACTGGCGGCCCGATCAACTGCTCCCCGGCCCTGTTGCCCGGCGGCACCATCCTCATCGGGTCGGATGACACGCGCCTGTACGCCCTCGACTCCGGCGGGGCGCTCCTCTGGACCTATGAAACCGGTGCGAACATCTACTCCTCCCCCGCGGTCGACTCCGCCGGGAAGATCTACTTCGCGTCTGATGACAGTTACGTCTACGCACTCACCTCGGACGGGCACTATGTCGATTCGTACGATGTCACCGGGCTCCCCTCGTCGCCTGCGATCGACTCGTCGGGGCGGATCTACGTGGGAACCGTCTGGGGGGACGACAATCTGTACGTGCTCCAGCAGACACCGACCCCCTCGCCGACACCGACGATCACCCCCACGCCCACGATCACGCCGACGCCCACGATCACCCCCACGCCGACGATCACCCCGACGCCCACGATTACCCCCACGCCGACGATCACCCCCACGCCGACGGAGACGCCGACGATCACGCCCACGCCGACGGAGACGCCCACCGAGACGCCCACCATCACCCCGACGCCGACGGAGACGCCCACCGAAACGCCGACAATCACCCCGACGCCGACGGAGACGCCGACGGAGACGCCCACGGAGACGCCCACAATCACCCCGACGCCGACGGAGACGCCCACAATCACCCCGACGCCGACGGAGACGCCCACGATCACCCCGACGCCCACGGAGACGCCGACGGTCACCGAGACGCCGACGGAGACGCCGACAGAGACGCCGACGATCACCGAGACGCCGACAGAGACGCCGACGGTCACCGAGACGCCGACGGAAACGCCGACAGAGACGCCGACGATCACCGAGACGCCGACGGAGACGCCCACAGAGACGCCGACGGTCACGGAGACGCCGACGGAGACGCCCACAGAGACGCCGACGGTTACCGAGACGCCGACGGAGACGCCCACAGAGACGCCGACGGTCACGGAGACGCCGACGGAAACGCCGACAGAGACACCGACGGTCACGGAGACGCCGACGGAGACGCCGACGGAGACACCCACGGAGACGCCCACGGTAACCCCGACGCCCACGGAGACGCCATGCACTACCTCGTTGATGGTCGGTGACATCAGCGATATGGAGATCGCCACGACGAGGTCTGCGTCGGAGAACGGGTGGACGTATAAGATCGGTTGCGCCGACGATATCGACGGGAAGGAGCTTGGATCCGTCTCCGACTACTCGAATGAATACAATGACCTCGGGGGGTACGCCCCGCAGCCGGTGGCGTTGAGGATCTGGACCGACGAGGAGTGGATGAACATCACCGCCGGGGACAGGTTGGTCATCG
>JAAYCL010000015.1 GCA_012729785.1 Chlamydiota bacterium
CCGTCGTGCCTATGGCTATCGGGACGAGGAGTACATGAAACTCAAGATCATACAAACCTGTACCCCATGGATGGGACGCTTCCAACCATGGGCCTGGGCTCACAAAATTCCGTCATGAGCCGAAAAATTGTTTGGTTGCGGTAGCGGTCTTTGGTAGCATATGCGTCGCCCGGCGGCAGGGCCGTCTTCCGGTCCGCCGCGGGCGCGGTCGATGTGCCCTGGAGGCGTGATGACACGCGTGTTCGCTGCGGCGGCCTGCTTCTTCGCGATCGCGGGAACCGCGTGCGCAGCCACCCCCGATCCGATCGCCCAGCAGGAATCCCGCGCCGCGGAGATCGCCCGCGTCGAGGCGGCGGCCCGCGACGAGGCCGCGCGGATCGCCGCCGGCGCGGCCTCCGCGCCGGCGACCGACGGCGGGGAGCGGGACGAACCCGCGGCGGAGGCCGGGGGGGGATTCAGCCTGTTCGGCGAGGCGTACGCGGAGGAAGACGACTCCGCGGCGACGGAAGGCGAAGGGATCGAGCGGGAGGCGGCGTCCGACACGACCGTCCTCGATGACGCGGGCCCGGGGTTTCCGGCCGCCGGCGAGGCGGAGGCGGAGGAGAAGCTCCCGATCGTCGCCGACGCCGACAGCGTCGAGTTCGACCGCGAGGAGAACGTCGTCACCGGCTCCGGCAACGCCGTGGTCCGCTACAAGGACGCCAAGCTCACCGCGGACAAGATCACCGTCTACATGGAGACCGGCGACGCCTACGCCGAGGGCGATGTCAGCCTGTTCCAGGACGGGCAGTTCCTCACCGGCAAGACCATCCACTACAACTTCCGTTCCGGGAAGGGCAGCATCGGGGAGTGCCACGCCTATGCCCAGCCATGGTACGGCTACGGCAAGACGGTGCGGAGGATCTCGGAGGACGAGTACCAGATAGAGAACGGCTACGTCACCACCTGCGACTACGCGAAGCCGCACACGAGCATCCGCGCCAAGCAGATCTACCTCTATCCCGGGGACAGCATCGTCGCCCACAATCCGGTCTTCTATCTGTACGAGACCCCGGTGTTCTGGGCGCCGTACGCGAAGTTCTCCCTCACCGAGGACGAGTCGCCGCTCAACCTCTCCCCGGGCTACTCGAGCGATTGGGGCGTGTTCGTCCTCAGCGCCTTCGACATCTACAAGACCAAGAGCATCCGCGTGACGCCGCACCTCGACTTCCGCAGCAAGAACGGGCTCGGCGCCGGCGTGACCGTCGCCCACGACCTGCCGAGCGCCCGCGCCCGCGGCCAGACGGTCTTCTACTACGCGCACGACAACGACCCGGACTGGGTCCTGAACACCGACGACGACATCAAGAACCGGTACCGGGTCACCCTCGAACACCAGCAGGACCTCTCCGACGACACGACGTTCACGGTGAAGTTCAACAAGCAGAGCGACGAGGACATCATCGACAACTTCTTCCGCGACGAGTACGAGGATTACATCCAGCGGGAGAACTACGCCGACATCACCAAGGCCGAGGAGAAGTACCAGATAAGCCTTCGCGCCGAGCCGCGCTTCGACAAGTTCTACACCGTCGTCCAGCGCCTGCCCGAGTTCAGCGTGGAGGCGGTCGACCAGCGCATCAATGACACGCCGCTCTTCTACAACAGCCGCTCCGCGCTCACCAACTTCGACTACCGTTTCTCCGAGGACCCGCTCGACCAGGACGATATCGACGAGGGGATCCCCGAGCCGCCGATCCCCGACCCGATCAAGAGCCTGCGTCTGGACACCTTCCACGAGCTCTCCTACCCGAAGAAGTATTTCAAGTTCCTGAACCTCAAGCCGTGGGCGGGGTTCCGCGAGACGTTCTACTCGAAGGCCCCCGACGGCGAGTCGGGCTTCTCGGGGACCGGGGTCCTCGTGGACACCGACGGCGACGGGATACTCGACCAGGTTCTCAGCGCCCAGGATCTGGGGGCCGAGGAGAAGAACGTCTTCCGCGGCCTCTTCACGCTCGGCGCCGAGACCGGCACGAAGTTCTGGAAGGTGTGGGACTACTACAACAATACCTTCAGGATCAACAAGCTCCGCCACGTCTTTGAACCGACGCTGACCTACCAGTGGTACAGCAAGCCGACGCGGACCTACTCCGACGAGGTCTACGCCTTCGACCAGTACGACTTCTTCAACGAGACGAGCATGTTCACCCTGATGCTGCGGAACGCCCTCCAGACGAAGCGCGGCGAGGGGGAGGACGTCAACCTGTTCGACATCAAGGTCTACTTCGACATGATGACGAGCAGCTCGCGCTACGACGGCTACAAGTTCCGCGCCTTCGCCGACGACCATTACTCCTCCGCGGAGGTCACGGACGGGTTCGACAAGACCTTGAACGATGTCTTTGTCGACGCCGAGTTCCGCCCGCTGGACTGGCAGAAGCTCGACTTCGAGGGGTACCTCAGGCCCGACCCGGCGCGCCTCGACGAGTGGAACACCGACTACTACGTCTACTGCGACGATCTGGTGAGCCTGGCCCTCGGCCAGCGCTACCTCGTCGACTCCAGCAACCTGTGGACGACGGAGTTCAACGTACAGCTCAACGACGACTGGGCCGCGCGCCAGTACCTCAGGTTCGAGGCCTCGGACGGCACCTTCGAAGAGGGGGAGTGGTCCCTCTTCAGGGACCTCCACGAGTGGGAGGTGGCATTCAGCGTTCGCTACAAGGGGAGGCGGAAGGACAGCTACGGCTTCTACGTTCTCTTCTACCTTGACGCCTACCCGGATATCCCGCTCGCGACCCGCTTCTAACCCCGCCCGCACTCCTCGATCCCGCGAGACGCCGCACGGTGCGCGTCCCGGAGCGGCGGCGGGCGGCTATCGGCGCATACCGCAACCGGAGGGAAGGATGAAAAAGGTCTGCATCATCGGCACCGGCTACGTGGGGCTCGTCACCGGCGCCTGTCTCGCGGATATGAAGAACCGCGTCATCTGCGTGGACAGCGACGTCGAGAAGATCAAGATGCTCAAGCGCGGCAAGGTCCCGATCTTCGAGCCCGGGCTGGAAGAGATCATACGCCGCAACACCGCCTCCAAGCGGCTTTCCTTCACGACGAGCGTCGCGGAAGGGGTGCGCAACTCCGAGATCGTCTTCATCGCGGTCTCCACGCCCCCGAAGGCCGACGGCACGGCCGATCTGACCTCGGTTGCGATGGTCGCCCGCGAGGTCGCCGAGGCGATGGACGGCTACCGGCTCATCGTCGACAAGAGCACGGTCCCCGTGCGGACGGGCGAAAAGGTGGCCGAGACGATCAAGCGGTACAACCGCAAGAACGTCGATTTCGACGTGGCGTCGAACCCCGAGTTCCTCCGGGAGGGGTCCGCGATCTCCGACACGATGGTCCCCGACCGGATCGTCATCGGCGTCTCCTCGGCCCGCGCCGCCAAGATCCTCAAGGAGCTGTACGCGCCGTTGAAGGCCCCCGTGATCGTCACCGACATCAAGTCGGCGGAGATCATCAAGCACGCGTCCAACTCCTTCCTCGCGATGAAGATCTCGTTCGCCAACGCCCTCGCCCAGATATGCGAGCTCGCCGGCGCCAACGTGCTGCAGGTCGTGGAGGGGATGGGGCTCGACAAGCGGATCGGGAAGGCGTTCCTCAACGCGGGGATCGGCTACGGCGGTTCCTGCTTTCCCAAGGACGTGGCCGCCTTCATCAAGATCTCCGAGGAGCTCGGCTACGACTTCCATCTCCTCCGGCTCGTCGAGGAGATCAACCGCGAGCAGCGCGCGCGGTTCGTCAAGAAGATCGAGGAGACCCTCTGGATCATCAAGGACAAGACGATCGGCGTCCTCGGTCTCGCCTTCAAGCCCAACACCGACGATATGCGCAGCGCCCCCTCGATCGACATCATCGCCGCGCTCCAGCGGGAGGGGGCGTTCGTCAAGGCCTACGACCCGGAGGCGACGGCGGTGGCGCGCAGATTGATGAAGGGGGTGAAATTCTGCAAGAGCGCCTACGAGGTCGCGCGCGGAAGCGACGCGCTCCTCGTCGTCACCGAGTGGGACGAGTTCTCGAAGCTGAACATCGACCGCATCCGGTCGCTGATGGCGCACCCGATCATCATCGACGGGCGCAATATATTCGACCCGGCGGTGATGGAGGAGAAGGGGTTTATCTACAAGAGCATCGGCCGCTGACCCCGCCGGAACCGGGGAGGGGGGCCGCGGGGACGCCGGACGCGCGCCGGTCCCGCCCCCCGGCATCCCCGGGTTCCCGCCGCGGGGGAGGCGAGGCCGACCAAGAGGCGGACGTGCGATGTCCCAGGGGATCCATCTTGTCACCGGCGGGGCCGGATTCATCGGCTCCAACATCGTCGAGCTCCTGCTGCAGCGGGGGAAACGGGTGCGGGTGTTCGACAACTTCTCCACCGGACGGCGCGAGAACCTCGCGGCGTTCTCCGGGGAGATCGAGCTCGTCGAGGGGGATCTGCGCGACCCGGCGGCCGTCGAAAAAGCCGTCGCCGGCGTCGCCTTCGTCTCCCACCAGGCCGCGTTGCCGTCGGTGGTGAGGTCGGTGGAGGATCCGCTCCTCTCCAACCAGGTGAACCTCGACGGGACGCTCGCGCTCCTCGTCGCGGCCCGCGACGCGGGCGTCCGGCGCCTCGTCTTCGCCTCCTCGTCGTCGGTCTACGGCGACAGCCCGTCGCTGCCCAAGCGCGAGGAGATGACGCCGGCCCCGCTCTCCCCGTACGCGGTCGGCAAGCTCGCCGGGGAGCACTACTGCAAGATCTTCAGTTGCCTCTTCAATCTCCCCTGCGTGGCGCTCCGCTACTTCAACGTCTTCGGGGCGCGCCAGGACCCGCGGTCGCAGTACGCCGCGGTCATCCCGAACTTCTTCAAGGCGCTCTGCGCGGGAACCGCGCCGGTGATCGACGGGGACGGGGAGCAGTCCAGGGACTTCACCTACGTCCGCAACGTCGCCGAGGCGAACCTCCGGGCGCTCGAAGCCCCGCTGCGGGGAGGGGAGGTGATGAACATCGCCTGCGGCACGGCCGTCTCCGTCAACGCCCTCTACCGGATGGTCGGCGAAACGCTCGGCGTCTCCATCCCCCCGCGCCGCGGCGCACCGCGTCCCGGCGACGTGCGCCACTCGCTCGCCGATATCTCCCGGGCGAAAGAGCTGCTCGGGCTGGCGCCTGCGATCGGCATCGAGGAGGGGCTGCGCCTCGCCGCCCCGTACTACCGGGAGATGTACCGCGCCGGGTGAATCGCCGCCGCGGAGCGGCACGGATAGAAGAAGGTTTGTTTGCCCGGATCCGTGGCACGAAGCAGCATCGTCGCAGCCGTGAAGATTCGAGGCTGCCCGCGGCGAAGACACCGATGCATCCGTCGGTGCCCTCCGGTCTCTCCGCGGCGGCGTCGATCGAGAAAGGGGTTCAGCCATGGCCGTTCCGTTTCTTGACGTGACCGCGCAGTACCGCACGCTCCAGGCGGAGATCGAGCAGGCCCTCATCGAGGTGGCGCGGAGCGGGCACTACATCCTCGGGGAGCGGGGGGCCTCCCTCGAGAAGGAGCTCGCCGCGTACGCGGGGGTGCGCCACGCCGTCGGCTGCGCCTCCGGGACGGACGCGCTCATCCTGGCCCTGCGGGCGTCGGGGGTGGGGCCGGGGCACGAGGTCATCACCACGACCTACAGCTTCTTCGCCACCGCGAGCTGCATCTCGCTCGTCGGCGCGACCCCGGTCTTTGTGGATATCGACCCCCGCACCTACAACCTCGACTGGCGGCAGGTCGAGCGGAAGGTCACCGTCCGCACGAAGGCGGTCATCCCGGTCCACCTCTACGGGCAGCCGGCCGAGATGGAGCCGCTCCTGGCCCTCGCGAAGGAGTGGGGGATCCGCGTCATCGAGGACGCCTGCCAGAGCATCGGCGCCGAATACAAGGGGAAACGGGCCTGCTCCCTCGGCGACATCGGCTGCGTGAGCTTCTACCCGACGAAGAACCTGAGCGGGATGGGGGACGGCGGGATGGCGTTCACGAACGATCCCGAACTCGCGGAGAACCTCCGGATCCTCCGGGAACACGGGGCGAAGCCGCGCTACGTCCACAAGACCGTCGGCTACAACAGCCGCCTCGACGAGCTCCAGGCGGCGGTGCTTTTGGTGAAGGCGCCGCACCTCGAGGAATGGACCGCGGCGCGCCGGGCGCACGCGGCGCTCTACCGCGAGCAGTTCGCCGGGAGCGCCGTGACAGCGCCGGTCGAGCTCCCCTACGTCCGGCACGTCTACAACCAGTACGTCGTGCGCGTGAAGGACCGCGCGAAGCTCATGGAGCGCCTCAGGGCGCACGGCATCGGCTGCGCGATCTACTACCCGGTGCCGCTCCACCTCCAGGAGTGCTTCTCCTCCCTCGGCTATCGGAAGGGGGACCTCCCCGAGGCCGAGAAGGCCGCCGAGGAGACGCTCGCGCTCCCCATCTACCCGGACCTCAAGCCCGAGCAGATCGTCGAGGTTGCCGGGGCGGTGCGGGGGTTCTACGCGAAAGGGTAGCGTTTCGACGGATGGCGGGGAAAGACCGGGTGGCGTCGCGGGCTTTCGCGGATCGAACGCGCGATCTCCTTCCGCGATGAGGCGCCGTGCCGTCGTTTCGCCCGTTTCCGTGCGGCACGGATGGATATGAATGACGCCCGCGAGGAGTTGAGGGGGATCGCACGCCTCGCCGGTGACCTCCTCGAACGGCTCGCGGCCCAGGGGGTCGACCGGATTCCTCTCGGCGCGCATGCGGCCCCCGGTATGCGGGCGGCGCCGGATTCCTGCGGGCGCGGTGCGACAGGCGCTCCCCCCCCCGCCGCCCCGGCCCCGGCTCCCCCGGGGAAACGCGCGGCGCGAACCCCCGTCTCCCTCGACGCGAACGTCGCCGCCGCGCTCGCGACGATCGAGAAGACCGTCTCGAAATGCCGGAGATGCCTCCTGGCGAAGACGCGGACCCGCACCGTCTTCGGGGCCGGTTCGACGCGCCCGCCTGTGATCTTCATCGGCGAGGCGCCGGGAGCCGAGGAGGACCGGCAGGGGCTCCCGTTCGTCGGACGCGCGGGGCAGCTCCTGACGAAGATGCTCGCCTGTGTCGGGTTCGGGCGCGGGGACGTCTACATCACCAACGTCCTCAAATGCCGCCCCCCCGGCAACCGCGACCCGCAGCCCCAGGAGGTGGCCTGCTGCGAGCCGTACCTCCTCGAACAGCTCGCCCTCCTGAAGCCGCGCCTCATCTGCGCACTCGGCCGCCACGCGGCCCAGACGCTCCTCAAGACCGACACCGGGATCAACAAGCTGCGCGGCCGCCTCCACGACTACCACGGCATCAGCCTCCTCCCCACATTCCACCCCGCCTATCTCCTCCGCAACCCCGCCGACAAAAACAAGGCGTGGGAGGATCTGAAGCGGATCCGCCTTCTGGTGGACGAGAAGACGGGGTGATCCGGCGCGCGCGCCATGCCCGCGCGGATCCGGCGTTGTCAGCCCGTCAGGTCCGTCTCGCGCATGCCCCCCTCGGGCCGGGTCCGCCTCGAGACGGGGATAGGCGCACGCAACGGCTCGGGCGCGGGGTTCCGGCCGTCGCCGGATTGCTCTGGCGCCCCGCCGGGACGGATGCTAAGGTATCGTCGGGCGCCGGCGGGACAACCGCGAGAGGGGAGGATGCGGCGAAGGGAGCCCCTTTCGTCGAGGCCGTGACGAGGAGTGCCCCGGAGCCGACGACGCACACCGGGACCGTTCAGGGGCCGGCGAACGGGTCCGATTCCCGACGACGGAACGGATGCCTTCGCCATACGGCGGGATCCGGACACGGCGGTCCTGCGAGGGCTGAATCCGGAGCGGCCCTGTGTGGTAAGGCAGTCGACAAGGTCGCGGGCGAGGTCGGGCGGCTGCGCAAGGAGATCGACCGGCGGGATGCCGAGGTCGGCCGGATAGAAGAGAGGGTGCGCCTCCGATAGCCTCGCCGCGACCTTCCGTCGCATCGCATGCATGCATCCGCGCGCGTCGCATGTCCCCGCGGGATACTCCTCCTCCGCCGCGCGGGAGGCGGTGAGAGATGCCCAGATTCGCATCCGTGGTGCTCGAGATCCCCGTCGATAAGCAGTTCGACTTCCTGGTGCCGCCCGAATTCGAGGGCGCGGTGGCGCCGGGGGTCCGGGTCCGCGTCCCGTTCCGCTCCCGCGGGCTGAGCGCCTACGTCGTCTCGGTCGCGGAGGGGAGACCGCACCCCGGCGCGAAGCCGATCCTGTCGGTCCGCGACAGGCGGCCGGTCATCGGCGAGCCGGTGATGCGGCTCGCGGAGTGGATGGCGTCGTACTACTACTGCCCCCTCCCCGCGGCCATCCGCTGCATCCTCCCCTCGGGCGTGCGGGCGGGGCTCGCCGGGAAGACGCCGCTCTTCGCCGCGGCGGACCCGGCGCGCGTCATGGCGGAGGGCGGCGCCGCGGCGTTGCGCCCCCGCGCGCCGAAGCAGGCGCGGATCCTGGAGGAGCTCCTCGCGGGCGGAGGACCGCAGCCGGTGCAGACGCTCCTCCGGCGCGCCGGGGCGTCGCTCGCGGCGGCGCGCGCCCTCGAACGGAAAGGGCTCGTGACCCTCGCGCGCCGCCGCGTCTTCCGCGACCCGTGGGCGGGCGGGGAGATCGTCGCCTCCGCGCCCCTCGCCCCCACGCCCGACCAGGCCCGCGCGCTCGTTTATACGGCCAAGGCGCTCGCCCAGCGGCGCTTCTCGGTGCTGCTCCTGCACGGGGTCACCGGGAGCGGCAAGACCGAGGTCTACCTCCAGGCGATCGACGAGACGCTGAAGTTGGGCCGCGGGGCGATCATGCTCGTCCCGGAGATCGCCCTCACGCCGCAGACGGTGGAGGGGTTCAAGGCCCGCTTCGGCGCCAACGTCGCGGTGCTCCACAGCCGTCTCTCCGCCGGCGAGCGGCTCGACGAATGGGAGAAGGTGCGGGACGGGAGGGCGCGGGTGGCGGTGGGGGCGCGCTCGGCGATCTTCGCCCCCGTGCCCGACCTCGGCCTGATCGTCGTGGACGAGGAGCACGAGCGCACCTACAAGCAGGAGGAGACCCCGCGTTACCACGCGCGCGACGTGGCGGTGATGCGGGGGAAGATCGAGGGGGCCGTCGTCATCCTCGGTTCCGCCACCCCCTCCGTCGAGTCGTACCGGAACGCCCTCGCCGGCAAGTACCGCCTCTTCCGGCTCCCGCGCAGGATCGAAAACCGCCCGCTCGCCCCGGTCACCATCGTGGATATGCGCCAGGAGATCAGGCGGGCGGGCAGGATGACCTTCTTCTCCCGCCGTCTCCTCTCGGCGATGGAGGACCGGCTGGAGAAGGGAGAGCAGATCATCCTCTTCCTGAACCGGCGGGGGTTCTCCCCGATCCTCTCCTGCCGCCGCTGCGGCTTCGTGCAGCGGTGCCCCGACTGCAGCATCTCGCTCACCGCGCACCGGGAGGGGGAGACGATGTGCTGCCATCTCTGCGGCTTCTCCGGGCGGACCCCCGCCCGCTGTCCGCAGTGCGGCTCCCCCGGCATCCGCTTCCCCGGCCTGGGGACGCAGAAGCTCGAGCTGATGGTGAAGAAACTCTTCCCCGGCCGGACGGTGGGCAGGATGGACGCGGACTCGATGGCGGGCAAGGACGCCCACGCGGAGACGCTCGGGGCGTTCAAGCGCGGGGAGATCCAGATCCTGCTCGGCACGCAGATGATCGCCAAGGGGCTGCACTTCCCGAACGTGACGCTCGTCGGCGTCGTCTGCGCCGACACGGCGCTCAACCTTCCCGACTTCAGGGCGTCGGAGACCACCTTCCAGCACCTCACGCAGGTCGCCGGCAGGGCGGGGCGGGGCGCGGTGCCGGGCGAGGTGATCATCCAGACCTACGCCCCGGCGCACCCCGCCGTCACGGCCGCCGGCGGGCAGGATTTCGAGCTCTTCTACGCCAGGGAGATCGCCTTCCGGGAGGAGCTCGGCTACCCGCCGTTCAACCGTTTCGTCGCCGTGACGCTGCGGGGGAGGGGGGGGGAGGCGGTCCGCTGGTACAGCCGCCAGTTCGCCAAGGCGCTCGCGGCGGCGGCGACGCCGGGGATCAGGGTGCTCGGGCCGGCCCCCGCGCCCATCGCGCGCCTCAAGGGGCACTACCGCTGGCAGGTCGTCGTGCGCGGGAAGAGCGTCCCCGATATGAACGCCGTGCTGCGCGAGGTCACGGGGGGCCTGAAGCCGCCCAAGGGCATCCAGATTGTGGTGGATGCCGATCCGCTGGCGATGCTATAATAAACCTCCGCGTTTCCGTGCGCCCCCGGCGGGGCGGCGGGGCGGATGAGGCCGATGAGACGATACCGTTACCGCTGGGGCGAAGGGCTCTGGGCGCATTTCTTTCACCGCGTCTCGGGGATCGCCCTCGTGGCGTACCTCTCCATGCACATCTGGGTGATCCACCATCTCCAGAAGGGACCGGCGGCCTACGACCGCCTGATGGAGACGCTCTCGGGGCCCCTCTTCAGGGTGGGCGAGGCGTTTCTGCTCGCGGCGGTGCTCTACCACGGCCTCAACGGCCTGCGCATCGCCGCGATGGACGCCGGCATCGGGATGCGGGCGCACCGGGCGACCTACCGGGTCGTCTTCGCCGTCTGCGCCGTCGTCGGCATCGCGGGCGGGATCGCGCTGGTGTTCTTCCCATGAGCAGAACCGGATCGACCGGGTGGCTTCTGCAGCGGGCGAGCGGACTGCTCCTGTTCGCGCTCGTCATCGCGCACTTCGTGTTGACGCATTTCATGGGGCCGGAGAAGCGGTTGTACGCCGACGTGGCCCGCAGGTTCGCCGACCCGCTCTGGAAGGCGTTCGATCTCGGCCTGCTCACGCTCGCCCTCGCGCACGGCTGGTACGGGATCTGGGGGATCGCGCAGGATTATCTCAAAAGCGGCGCCGCGCGCGTGCTGGCCCTCGTCTGCTGCCTGACGGCGGCGCTGGCTCTCTTCTCCCTCGGCGCCGTGACGATCCTGACGTTCAGGGCGGTCTGAGGACCGGGTGCCCAATGCACCACCATCGCTACGAAACGGTGATCATCGGCGCGGGGCTGGCCGGGATGCGCGCGGCGCTCGAGGCGCAGGCGGCGGGGAGCTGCTGCGTGCTGACGAAGGTGTTCCCCACGCGGTCGCACTCCGGGGCCGCCCAGGGCGGCATCGCCGCCTCGCTCGGCAACGCGGCCGTCGACGGGTGGGAGGCGCACCTGTTCGACACCGTCAAGGGGAGCGACTACCTCGCCGATCAGGACGCCGCGGAGATCTTGGTGAAGGAGGCGCCCCGCGCGATTGTCGAACTCGAGCATATGGGGGTCCCGTTCAGCCGCACCGACGACGGGCGCATCGCCCAGCGCGCCTTCGGGGGGCACTCCAGCCCGCGCGCCTGCTACGCGGCAGACCTCACCGGCCACGTCATCCTCCACACCCTCTACGAGCGGTGTCTCCGGCGCGCGGTGGCGTTCCATTCCGAGTACCTGGTGCTCTCCCTCCTCGTGGAGGGGGACCGGTGCGCGGGGGTCGTCGCGATGGACCTCCTCACCGGCGGTCTCCACCTCTTCGAGGCGCGGGCGGTCGTCTTCGCCACCGGGGGGTACGGGCGGGCGTTCAAGATCACCTCGAACGCGCACGCGAACACCGGGGACGGCCTGAGCATGGTCTACCGGGCGGGGCTGCCGATCGAGGATATGGAGTTCGTGCAGTTCCACCCGACCGGGTTCTACCCGAGCGGCATCCTTGTCACCGAGGGGGCGCGGGGCGAGGGGGCCTACATCCTCAACGCCGCGGGCGAGCGCCTGATGAAGCGCTACGCCCCGGACCGGATGGAGCTCGCTCCGCGCGACGTGACCTCCCGGGCCATCCAGACCGAGATCGACGCGGGGCGCGGCATCGGCGGGGGCGCCTATGTGCACCTCGATCTCAGGCACCTGGGCGCGGAGAAGATACGGAAGCGGCTCCCGCAGATCCTCGACCTCGCGATGCGTTTCTCGGCGGTCGACGCGCTGAAGAGCCCGATACCGATCCAGCCGACCGCGCACTACTCGATGGGCGGCATCCCGACGGACAACGACGGGCGCGTGCGTGTCGACGCCGGGGGGGGGACGATGAAGGGGCTCTACGCGTGCGGCGAGTGCGCCTGCGTCTCGGTGCACGGGGCGAACCGCCTCGGCTGCAACTCGCTCCTCGAGGCGGTCGTCTTCGGGCGGCGCGCCGGCCTGGCGGTCTGCGCGGATCTCCCCTCCCTCGGGCGCGCGGAGGCCCCTCCCCGCGGCGCGGAGGCGGTGGAGAAGGAGCTCGCGGCTTTCCTCGACCGGCGGGGGACGGAGTCGCTCTCGGCGATCCGGGACGAGCTCCAGGAGGGGATGCAGAGGAACTGCGGGATATTCAGGTCCGAGAAGCCGCTCGGCGCGCAGCTCGACGCCGTGCGCGGGCTTCAGGAGCGCTTCACGCGCGTCCCGCTCTCCGACCGCGGCAGGAGGTTCAACACCGAGCTCGTCGAGCTCCTCGAGCTGCGCTCCCTGCTCGACTTCGCCGAGGTGATCGTCGCCGGCGCGCTCGCCCGGAGGGAGAGCCGGGGGGCCCACTCGCGCACGGACTTCCCCGCGCGCGACGACGCCGGCTGGCTGGCGCACTCGTTCGCGCGGCGCGGACCGGACGGGCCCGCGTTCGACTACGCGCCGGTGCGCATCACGAGGCACCGGCCCAAGGAGAGAACGTACTGATGGGGCTTCCCCGGAGGGGCAGGTGACCGAATCGCTGGGCGGCTACTCGTTCAAGGTGTTCCGGTACGACCCCGACAAGGGGCCGCGGCACCGCTACGACACCTTCGAGCTCGAAGTGGAGCGGGGGATGACGGTGCTCGACTGCCTCCAGAGGATCAAGGCGACCCTGGACGGGACGCTCACCTTCCGCCGCTCCTGCCGCAGCGCCATCTGCGGGTCGTGCGCGATGAACATCAACGGCAAAAACGACCTCGCATGCCACCTGCAGGTGGCGGGGCTCACGGGGCGGCGGGTGACGGTCGACCCGCTGCCGGGCTACCCGGTGATCAAAGACCTGGTCGTGGATATGGAGGAGTTCTACCGGTCGATCGAAAAGGTGATGCCGTGGCTGGTGCGCACCTCGCCGTTCCCGGACCGGGAACTGCCCCAGTCCCCGGAGGAGCGCGACCGCATCGACCTGGCCGTCAACTGCATCCTCTGCGGGAGCTGCACCTCCTCCTGTCCCTCGTTCTGGTTCAATCCCGACTACCTGGCGCCGGGGGCGCTCCTGAAGGCGTTCCGGTTCGTCTTCGACAGCCGGGACGAGGCCGGCGCCGAGCGCCTCGCCCTCGTCGACGGCCCCCGCGGCGTCTGGCGCTGCCGGACGATCTTCAACTGCGAGGAGGCGTGCCCGAAACTCCTCAGACCGAACGAGGCGATCGCCGCGCTCAAGCGGGAGATACTGAAGAGGTCGGTCTGACGGCGGGCGCGGGGGCGAGGGGGGTACAGTGAACAGAGGCGGCGCCACTGAGGCGGGGGGGGTGCGGGACGTCGAGGAACCGGAGCTGTTCCGCGACCTGTTCCCCTACGACGAGGTCCCGCGCGTGGGGTTCGAGGGGGAGGCGGTCCCGCTCGACATCCCGCGGGAGTTCTGGATCACCGACACGACGTTCAGGGACGGGCAGCAGTCGCGCCCGCCGTACACGGCCGCGCAGATCGCCCGGATCTACGGGATGCTGCACGAGCTGGACGGGGGGAGCGGGCTCATCCGGCAGTGCGAGTTCTTCCTCTACAGCCCGCAGGACCAGGAGGCGGTGCGCCGCTGCCTCGCCCTCGGCCACCGGTTCCCCGAGGTGACCGGCTGGATCAGGGCGAAGAAGGAGGATTTCCGGCTCGTCCGCGAGATGGGGCTGAAGGAGACGGGCATCCTCACCTCCTGTTCCGACTACCATATCTTCCTCAAGCTCAACTGGACGAGGAGGCAGGCGGCCGAGAACTACCTCGGCATCGTCCGGGCGGCGCTCGAGGCGGGCGTCATCCCGCGCTGCCACCTGGAGGATATCACCCGCGCCGATTTCCACGGGTTCGTCGTGCCGTTCGTGCAGGCGCTGATGCGCCTCTCCGAGGAGAGCGGCATCCCGGTCAAGGTGCGCGCCTGCGATACGCTCGGGTACGGGGTGCCGTTCGCCCATGCGGCGCTCCCGAGGAGCGTCCCGCGCCTCATCCACGGCCTGCGCCGCGAGGCCGGCGTGCCGCCCGCGCGACTCGAATGGCACGGGCACAACGACTTCCACAAGGTGCTGGCGAACGCCGTCGCGGCCTGGCTGCACGGTTGCGCCGCCGCGAACGGGGCCCTGCTGGGCTTCGGCGAGCGGACCGGAAACCCCCCGCTCGAGGGGCTCGTGATGGACTACCTCTCCCTTCGCGGCCGCCCCGCGGGGGTCGACACCTCGGTGATCACGAAGATCGCCCGCTACTTCCAGGACGAGCTCGGCGTGCAGGTGCCCCCGAACTACCCGTTCGTCGGCCTGGACTTCAACACCACCCGCGCCGGGATCCACGCCGACGGCGCGCTCAAGCACGAGGAGATCTACAACGCCTTCGACACGGTGAAGCTTCTCAAGAGGCCGGTCAGGGTGAGCATCGCCGACAAGTCGGGCGTGGCGGGGATCGCCTACTGGGTCGACTCCTACCTCGGGCTCGAGGGCGACCGGCGCATCGACAAGCGCGAGCCGGGCCTGATGAAGATGAAGAAGTGGGTCGACGAGCAGTACGCGGCGCGGCGGACCACCTGCATCTCCGACGAGGAGATGCTCCACCTCGCCCGCCTGCACCTTCCGCACCTGTTCGCGTCGGACTTCGACCGTCTGAAGACCCGCGTACGGGCGATCGCGCAGCGGCTGGTGGAGAAGGTGACGGAGTGCGACGAGGTCTGCTCCATGGACGGGGCGAGGATGCAGCCGGTGCTTTCGCGGATGCTCGAGGACCACCCGTTCATCAAGTACCTCTACGTGACCGACACCGCGGGCAGGAAGATCACCCCGAACATCGTCAGGGCGTTCGACCAGGAGAAGTACGACGCCTACTTCACCCCCGGCTTCGACTTCTCGAACCGGGACTGGTTCAAGGGGCCGATGCGGACGGGGAAGACGCACGTGAGCGATTTCTACACCTCGCTGCTGGACGGGGCGCTGGGCATCACCGTGTCGGCGCCGATACGCGGGGCGCACGGGGCAGTCGTCGGGGTCTTCGGCATCGACATCCTCTTCGAGGATATCGCCAAGATATAGGACATCGCCATGGAAAAGACGACCGGGGGGAGACTGCTGCTCCAGCGCATGCTGAGGCCGTTCTTCAGGGCGTTCTTCCGTCTCTGCGCGCGCGTGGAGTTGCAGGATTTCGAGAACCTGCCCGATCCGCCGTACATCCTTTTCTCGAACCATCTCTCCTGGTTCGATCCCCCGTTCGTGGTATGCTTCATGTCGGTCCCGGTGCATATCATGGCGATGGAGGGGCTGTTCAAATTCCCCCCGCTCGGTTTCCTGTTCCGGCGGGTGGGGGCGATCCCCGTGAGCCGCGGCAGCCTCGACCGGAGGGCGGTCGAGGAGGCGGTCGAGACGCTGGCGGCCGGCGGCGTGCTGCTCATCTTCCCCGAGGGCGGCATCCGGCGCCTCGAGAAGGGGGATCAGCTCAGGCCGGGGTTGAGCCTCATCGCCCAGCGGACGAACGTGCCGCTCGTGCCGGTCGGGATCTCCGGGTGCAGGGACCTGTATCGGCCGCTGACGGTGCTGCGCAGGGGCGTGCGGCTCACGATCAGGATAGGCAGGCCGTTCATGCTCGACGCGGTGTCCCCCCTCCGGGGGAAGAAGATGCGGCAGGCGGTGATGGGGCGCGTCAGGGCGGAGCTGTGCGCCTTGACGCGCGACGCGGCAGACCGCGCGCAGTGAGGAAACGTCGATGGCAATCTCCTTCACCAAGAAGGTCATCATCGTCACCGCCGCACTCATGCTCGTGCTGCTGCTGCTGACCTTCAAGGCAATCATGATCCGCCAGCAGCGGCTGGACTGGCTGCAGACCCTGAACCGGGAGCTCGCGCCGGATTCGCCCGAGGCGCAGGCGCCGGTGTCGGCGGCGCCGGCCTCCCCGGACCCGCTCGTCCCGCTGTTCGACGCCGCCGAGCCGACCCCCGCTTCGCCGCCGGGCACGGAGGAGAACGAGATCGACCGCGGGATCTCGGCGGTCCTCTTCGCCCTCGCCGGCTTCAGCAACTACGCCCCTGCGCGCCGCGCCGCCGCCGAGGAGGAGTTCGGGGCGCAGTTCGAGTCCCTGATCGGGAAGGCCGCGGCCGCCGAGCGGGCCGGCAATTCGAGCGAGGTGCTGAGGAAGCTTGAAACGCTCTTCCAGAAGATGGACTGCCTCGGCTACCCGTTCCAATTCCAGGCCACCCCCGCGCGCGACCGGTTCGTCGCCCGTATCTCCGCGGGCTGGCCGAAGCTCCCCTACGTGTGCCGGTGGGCCTGCATCAGGATGCTGGGCATCGTGGGAGGAGACGGGGCGCGCGGCACCCTCCGGACGGCGATGGCCGGCGGGGTGTTCGAGGACGAGGCCGCGGCGGCGCTCCTGCGGACCGGGGACCCCGAAGCCCTCCCGGTGTTGATCGACTACATCGCCCGCGGCCGGATAAAGGGCGACCGCTACCGGGAGATCCGCGAGGCGGTGCAGCGCTCGGAGGACCCGAGGGTGATGGAGGGGCTGATCGGCCTGCTCGACAGCGCCGACCCGTCCATCCGCTCGGCGGCCCTGCTGCTCGTCGAGGAGTACGCCCGCCAGTCGCGGACGGCGCCGAAGGAGACCAGTCCCTCCGACCGCCAGCTCCAGGAGAAGTGGGCGCACTGGTGGCGGGAGGCTTCGGGATCGTACCGCCCCCTGCCAGAGGACGGGAGGGGGATCGTCGCCTTGACCCTCATCACCGGGTGGGATTTCCTTCCGAAAAGCGGCCCGTTCGCCAAGGCGAGCTTCTTCGAGCTCAGCAAGGAGATCGACGCCTGTTTCCGCGACCTGCGGTCTTTGGATCTGTCCGTCCACCGCCGGGGGGAGCTCTCCCTCTACCGCATCGTCCGCCTGATGGTGGAGCACTACGAGGCGGGGGGCACGCCCGTCCGGCAGATGCTCGACCAGTATCTCGCCGTCTGCACCGGCGAGGCGCAGAAGGTCTGTCTGCGGCAGGGATTCCCCGACTCCGCGGAGCGGACCGCCTTTCTCCGGTGGGTGGAGGGCTGGATGGAGAAGGGGAAGCTGCCGGTGACCGTGTTCCTGGTCCGCCTGGCGGGGATATGCGGGGACAAGGGGAGCTCCGCCGCGCTGCTGCGCTACGCGCAGTCGTGGGTCCCCGAGGTGCGGCGCGCCGCGGCGATGTCCCTGGGGCTGCTCGGCGAACCGTGGGCCGTCGATGAGATCGCGAAGATGCTCTCCCTGAAGGATATCCCGTGGGACGAGGGGGAGAGGATGGTGGTCGGCCTCGAACGCATCGGCAACGACAAGGCGATCGAAACGCTGCTCCTCGTCCTCGCCAGGGCGAAATCGATCCTCGCGTACCAGGCGTACCTCTCGCTGCGGCGGATCCGGCGGGAGCCGTCGAAGGAGATCTCCCTCGAGGAGTTCGAGCAGCGGCGGGAGGGAGTCGCCGAGGAATACGAGCGGTGGTTGAGATCAAAGCGGGAGAGGAAGCGGCAGAAGCAGGGCTGACGCCGATCGCGTCCGACGGCGGTGGCGCCCCATACACGCGGAGGGACCGAATGGCCACGCGAATGCAGGCGGTGATCTTCGACAACGACAACACCATCGCGAAGATCTACCCGAACCCGAAGATCTACTGGAAGGACGTCTTCGTCAAGACCGTCGAGGAGTGCGGCGGGTCCGTTCCGAAGGGGAGGGAGGAGGAGTACATGCTCTCCTACTTCACGAACAAGGGGTTCCTGGAGAAGCTCGAGACGATCGGCCTGAAGACGACCTGGGCCCATTTCCAGAAGGCCAAGGGCGTCGTGGATGAGCGGGAGCGCGTGCGCTACATACGGGCGGGGAGTTCGAAGCTGTTCCCCGACGCGGTGGCGCTGTTGCGCGCGCTCGGCGAGAAACGGGTCAAGTACGGCGTGGCGACGTTCACGACGAAGACCGTGGTTCTGGAGGCGTTCAAGCAGGTCCCCGGCCTCCTGCCGCCGGACGCGTTCTTCGACTGGAACGATTCGCTCAGGGACAGGCTCGAGAAGCCAGACCCCCGCATCGCGAAGATCGTCCTCGAGAAGCTGCGGGTTTCGCCGAAGCGGGCGCTGATGGTCGGCGACCGGCTCACCGACGTGCAGATGGGCAACATGGCCGGGATGTGGACGGTGCTCGTGAAACGGCGCGCTGAGGACGGGGACCTCGTGGGCCAGATGGAGCGCGAGATAGAGACGGCGCGACGGGACCCGGAGATGTCGCACCGCGTGCCGGATTACCAGGTGACGGATCTGAGGCAGGTGCTCGATCTCCTCTGACGCGAAAAGGCGGGGGCGCCGGGAGAACGTATGATGAATCTGAAAGAGCAGGAGGATCTCCTCGCCAAGGTGGAGAAGGCGAAGGAGCAGATCGCGCGGCTTCGCAAGCAGCAGGAGGATCTCGAGCGCGAGAAGGCCGCGCTCGAAGACCTCGGACAGCGCCAGGAGGAGTGGCACCGGGGCAGGAAGGAGCTCTCCGACCGCCTCCTGAAGTCCCTCGCCGTGCTCGAGAGCGAGGAGGCGGCGCTCGCCCGCCGCGCGGCGCTTGTCCGGGACACGCGCGAGGGCTTCGCCAGGACGGTCGAGGAGCTCGCCTCGATCCGGGAGGATCGCTGGACGCAGGCGACGCTCAAGGAGGAGCTCACCCGCGCGCTCGTCCTCCTCCATCGCGGCCGCACGGAGCTGAGCGAGGCGCGGGCGCGCATCCGCGCCCTCGAGGGAAGGCCCGCGCACGACGGCGCGGAGGACGAGGCGGTGGCGGTCGCGGGGCCGCCGCCGTCGCTGCGCCCGCTCGGGGCGGGGGAGCTGCTGAGGATCGGCTTCTGGCTCCTTCTCCCCGCGGCGGTGATGGCCGCCGCGATCGCCCTCCTGGTGATCTTTCTGTAGCGCGTCGCCGGTTCGATCCGTTCGATTGCCGGTGGAAAGGGAGCGCCGAGCCATGCGTTGGCCGCATCTGTTTCGCCGCCGTCCCGCCTCCCGGGAGCTCAGGGAGCTGGACCACCGCATCGCCGAGATCAGCCGGGAGATACGCCGGCTGGACCGCTTCATCCTGAACCCGAAACCGAGGCGTAAACTCAAGGAGACCGCGGGCCCCCGCTTTTTGGGGCCCGCCGTCATCCCTGACTCCAAGAGGCGTTTCGTGAGCTACCTCAGCGCCGGGAGCTTCGGCACGATCGGCCTGCGCAAGCACGAGCAGCGCGCCGCGAAGGTCAAGGCGGCGATCGCGATGGCCGTCATCATCCTCGGGACGTTCATCCTTGCATACGCGTTCCTCATCCCCCTTTTCCGCTAAAACGTTTGCGGAGCGGCCCGTTCCGTCGTATACTGTACACCGGGCCCGCGGGAGGTCCCCGGTCGCGACGGGGTTCGGTCCCCGGGCCGGATTTCTCCGTGGGTGGCGGGGTTTCGCGGCGCATCGAACGGAAGATCGCGGGATGCGTCGTCGGCTCGTCTGCGGGGCGTAGGGATGTTTTGCGCCGGCGGAGCGGCGGGGGCGGGCGTGGGCCGCCCCAAAACAAAGGCGCCGGGACGCGGCGCGGAACAAGGTTTCCACGGGGCGGGGGTCGGGCCGCCCCGTAAGGTCGGGGCGATTAGCTCAGTTGGCTAGAGCGCTTGCTCGACACGCAAGAGGTCACAGGTTCGAATCCTGTATCGCCCACCAGTACCACGGGTTCAGGTCGCTCGTGTGCGGCATCCGGGGACGCGGCGGAGTCGGAACCCCGCGACGGATCGACGGAAGAGGGGCAGGGCGCTGCCGGGTGGCCGGCGGAGCGGCGCAACAGGGTGGCGGGGGGGCGCGATGACCCTGCTTCTGACGGGGCACCTGTCGGGAGCGGGGCTTTTTTCTGGCGCGGGGCGTCCCGAGGAGGCGGCCCGCGGGGCGGAGGGAGACGCCATGGGTTCGGGGAACAGATCGAAACAAAGCCCTACGCGGAAACGGCGGGGGACGCCCGTGCGCCTTCTCGACGATTTCACCGCGTCTGCCGCCGCGCTGCTCGACAGGGTGCGCAGGCGCGCCCCGCTCATCCATAACATCACCAACCTCGTGGCGATGGAGTCCTCCGCCAACATCCTGCTGGCACTGGGCGCCTCGCCGGTGATGGCCCACGCCGGGAGCGAGGTGGAGGAGATGGCGTCGCGCGCCGATGCCCTCGTGCTCAATATCGGCACGCTCGACGAACGGTGGGTCGAGTCGATGGTTTTGGCGGCAGCGGCGGCCGACGCCAAGGGGATCCCGGTGGTCCTCGACCCGGTCGGCGCCGGGGCGACCGCGATGCGGACGAGGGCGGCGCGAAGGATCCTGCGCGACGCCCGCGTCTCCGTCGTCCGGTGCAACGCCTCCGAGCTGCTCGCCGTCGTTTCGGGGCACGCGAAGACGCGGGGGGTCGATTCCGCGGACCGGGTTACCGCCCGGGTGCGCCGCGCGGCCGACGCCCTGGCGCGCGAACGGGGGTGCGTCGTCGCGGTTTCCGGGGAGCGGGATCTCGTCACCGACGGGAGGCGGGCGTTTTGCATCGGCAACGGCCACCCGGCGATGACCCGCGTCACCGGGATCGGGTGCGGCCTGTCGGCGGCCACGGCGGCGTTCTGCGCGGTCGCGGACGGGGATTTCACGATCGCCGCTGCCGCGGCCTTCGGCGTCTACGGGATATGCGGCCAGACGGCGGCGAAAACCAGCGCGGGGCCCGGCAGCTTTCCGGCCGCGTTCATCGACGCCCTCCATGCAGTCGGGGAGGCAGAGATTCGCCGCCATCTCGCCGTGGAGCCCGCGCGGCGGCAAGAGTTGCGCGGCGGAGAGACGGCGGGGACAGGCATGCCGGTTTCGTAGTACAATGGCCCACGCAACGGTCAACGGGAGGGGGTGATCAGATGGGAAGACGCGGTCCCGAAAGCTACATGAAGCGGCAGAAGGAGCTCAAGCGCAAGCAGAAGGCGATGGAGAAGATGGCCCGGCGGCAGGCCAGGAAGCAGCAGAAAGCCGAGGGGGCACCGGCGGCGACGGAGGAGGCGGGGATCCCCGCGGAGGAGCAGGCGGCGCAGGAGCACGAGTTCCAGCCTCTCGAATAACCGGCCTCGCGGGATCCGGCGGGGGATGCGCCGGTTCCCGGAAACGGCGCGCGCGGCCGAGGGCGGGGATTCCGCGGGTCTGCGTCGAGGCGGCTGCCGTGTGCCTGGCGGGCGCGGCGGGCTGCGGCGCGGCCGGGATGCGTCTCTACCGCGCACAGGCTCACAAGGCGCAGCTCGGCGGCGTCCCTCTCGCGCGGGTGCGGTGCGCGTTCTGCAAGGGCCGGTGCTTCATGATGCTCGCCGAGTTCCGGGGGCGGAACGCCTTCGATTGGATCGGCCCCCTGCCCGACGGGCGTCACGGGACCGGTCCCGGGACCCCCGAGCCGGGGGTGAGGAGCTGGATCGGGGGGCGAGTCGACATCCTGCCCTTGGAGTGCGGCAGGCCGGCGTACGTCTGCAAGCCGATCGACGCCGGGAAGTCCAAGGACGAGAGGGAGAAACGCGCGCGGGTGACGGGGGCGTAGCACCCGCCGCGCGAAGGGGGAGACGATGGGAGCGCCGGCGCCGCGGGTCGTGGTCGTGATGCCCGCCTACAACGCGGCCAAAACCCTCGAACAGACCTACCGGGACATTCCGAGGGACGCCGTCCATCGGATCATCCTCGTGGACGACGTGAGCCGGGACGAGACGGTCGAGATCGCCCGCCGTCTCGGCGTGAAGGTCGTCGTGCACATGCAGAACATGGGGTACGGCGGCAACCAGAAGACCTGCTACCTCGAGGCGCTCAGGGACGGCGCCGACATCGTCGTGATGCTGCACCCGGACTACCAGTACGACTCGCGTCTGATCCCGCGGATGATCGCGCCGATCGCCGAGGGGCGCTGCGACATGGTGCTCGGCTTGCGGATGCTCGACGGCGGGGCGCGCGCCGGGGGGATGCCGGTCTACAAGATCGTCTTCAACCGGGCGCTCACCGCCTTCCAGAGCCTCGTCTACCGTCAGAGGTTCACCGACCTCCACACCGGCTTCAGGGCGTATCGCCGGGCGCTCCTCGAGACCGTTCCGTTCCTCCTCAACTCCGACGACTTCGTCTTCGACTCTGAGATGATCGCGCAGGCGTTCGCCTACGGCTTCAGGATCGGGGAGGTTCCGGTGCCGGCCCGCTATTTTCCGGAGGCCTCGTCCGTGAATTTTTCGGTGAGTTTGCGCTACGGGATCAAGACGCTCGGGGTGATGGCGAACTACGCGGCGCACGCCGCCGGCCTCGCCCGCCCGCGGCGGTTCCGGCTGCGTCTGAGTCAGATCGTGAGTCAGCACCACCACGAGGGGCTCTTCAGGGACACGCCCCCCACGGAGGCATAGCGATGCACGCGCCGAGTCCGGTCGTCTGGAAGGTACCCGTGAACCGGCTGCTCGTTCTCCTCTTCGCCGCGGCAATCTTCCTCTCGGCGATGACCGACCTCCTCGGTCTCGACATCTGGTGGCACCTCGCCGTGGGGCGCCACCTGGTCCAGACGCGCTCGTTCCCCGCCCGCGACATCTTCTCCACCACCGGCGCCGCCTGGGACAACAAGGAGTGGCTCTTCGGGATTTTCGTCTATCTCCTGCACCAGGCGGGCGGGGTCGGCCTGATGACGCTGGCGAAGGCGGCCCTGTTCACCGCCGTCTTCCTCGTCCTGTACCTCGTGGCCGCGAAACGCTCGAAGAACCGGTACCTCTCCCTCGCGGTGGTCTTCCTCGCCGCGCTCGCCTGCCGGGTGCGCCTCGCATTCAGGCCGGAGCTCTTCAGCTGGCTCTTCATCGCGCTGCTCCTCCTCTTCATCGAGCAGTTCCGCGAGGGACGGAGGCGGCCGCTCTGTTTCTTCCCCCTCCTGATGCTCTGCTGGGTCAACGTGCATCCGCTCGCCTTCGTCGGCCTCGGCATCCTGGCGGTGTGCCTCGCCGGAGGGATCGCCGTGTGCCTCCTCCCGGGCCACGCGGAGAGAAACGGGTGGCAGCGCCTGCGGCCGGGCGACCTCGCCGGTCTCGCCCTGATTTTTGCCGCATCCTGCCTCGCGTTCACCTGCAACCCCATATCGTGGCGGAGGTTCCTGTCCCCGCTCGAACTGCTCACGAAGCACTCCGACTACCTCGGCGCGCTCACCGAGGCGGCGCCGCTCCCGCTCTTCCAGTTCCCCGCCTTCGCCTCCTTCGTGCTCCTGGCGGTCTTCACGCTTGTGATGTTCGTCACGAGCATGGACCCCGCGGACACCCTGCTCGTCGTCCTCTCCGGCGCCGCGTCGGTGGCCATGGCCCGCAACGCCCCGCTCCTCCCCGTGGTCGCGGCGCCGGCCATCGCCTGCCAGTTCGCCCGTTTCATCGGGCCGCTGGCGCCGGAGATCGCCGCATACCTCTCTCGCCGGCGCACGGCGGCGGACGCCGTCGTCGCGGCGCTGCTCGTCGCGGCGATGGCGTGGGCGGTCCGCCGGCCCGGGTTCGGGCTCGGGTACGGCGGCATCGTCTATCCCGAGGGGGCCGTGCGCTACGTCGAGACGGCGAAACCCCTGGGGCCGATCTTCAACAGCTACGACTGGGGCGGGTTCCTGATATGGAGGATCTACCCAGGGTACCGGGTCTTCATCGACGGACGGGGGCCCGATGTCTACTCGCCCGAGGTCTGGGCCGAATACGAGACGATCGAGTCGGCGAGGGAGGGATGGGAGGAGGCGCTCGACCGCCGCGGGGTGAACCTCGTCCTCGTCTCCACCGCGGAGAAACTCCATCCGCTCATCCGCGCCCTGAGCGCGTCGGGCGGATGGCGGCTCGGCTACTGGGATCTTCATTCGATGGTCTTTTTGCGCGACGTGCCGGGGAACCGGCCGCGCATCGCGGCGGTCCGGTACGCCGTCCTTGACACGGAGAGGATGCGGTTCAGGGGGTGGGACCCGTCGATCGAGCTGCAGATACTGGGCGAACTGGACGACTATTTGAAGGAGCACCCGGAGTCGGTCGAGGCGCGCGGGCTCCTCGCCCTTACGTACCTGAACCGGGGGATGGAGGACCGGGCGATCGAGGAGTTCGAGCGGCTGGCCGCCGCGAACCCCGCCCTCCCGAGAATCCACTACAACCTCGGGATGCTCCGCTCCCGCACGGGCGACGACGCGCGGGCGGCCGCCGACTACGAGAAGGAGATCGCGCTGGACGACTCGTTCGCCCCCGCCCACAACAACCTCGGGCGCATCCGGTTCGAGCGGGGAGACCTCCGCCTCGCCGAGAGATCGTTCAGGAAGGCGCTGAAGGCCGACCCGAACTACATCCACGCGATCAACAACCTCGGCCTCGTCTACCTCGAGCAGGAGGATGCCACGAGGGCCCTCGCCGAGTTCTCCAGGGCCCTCGAGATCGACCCCGCCTACGAACCCGCCGCGCGGAACATCGCTCTCGCGCGGGAGATCTCGTCGAACCCCGCCCGCACGCTCACCCGCATGGGGCAGTTCTACTACGCCCAGGACAACCTCGACAAGGCGGAACGGCTCTTCATCCGGGCGCTCTCGCACGATCCGCGGCACGCGGCCGCCATCGGCAATCTCGGCGTCGTGGCGCTCAGGAGAGGGATGCGCGAGGAGGCGATCCGGCGGTTCAGGGAGGTCCTCGAGATCGCGCCCGACGACGAGGGGGCGCGCCGGCATCTCGCGCTGGCGGAGGCGATGGCGGCCGGGGGCGGACCGTCCGCCGCTCCGCCCCTCTCGAACGCCGGATCGAACGCGGAGGCGCCCGCCCCGCCGGCGCCTCCCGGGGGGGGGCGGTGAAGAGGGGGGCCCTCATCGCCGCGGCGCTTTTCGCGGGGCTCTTCATCGTCTATCTCGCCTGCCTCGCCCCGAACTGGGGAGCGATGTCGCTCTTCAACACCTGGGACGGCCTCGAGTACGTCGTCTGCGCGAACCTCCTCGGCATCGACCACCCCCCGGGGCACCCGGCGTACATGCTCCTCGGAAAGCTCTTCACGATGCTGCCGTTCGGCGGCCCGTCATGGAGTATCAACCTCCTCTCGGCGGTCTTCGGGGCGGGGACGGTCGCCGTGCTGTTCCTTGCGCTGGTCGAGATGCACGCCCCCTCCCGCCGTGCGGGGGAGCGCGGCGCGCCGTCGTGCGGACCGTTGCGCGAGGAGTGGTCGGGCCTCCTCGTCGCCCTCGCCGCCGCGCTGACCTTCGCCTTCTCATACGTCTTCTGGTCGCACTGCGAGATCCCCGAGGTCCACACGCTCTTCCTGTTCCTGACGGGGGCCTCCGTGCTCGGCGTTTTGAAGTGGCACGGCGGCGGCCGGGAGGGGTGGCTCGCCGTCTCCGCCGGAGCGCTCGGCCTCGCCCTCGGCGTGAACCTCCTCGGCGTCCTCCCCGTCCTCATCCCCGTCGCGGCGTTCGCGCTCGCCTCGGCCCGCGTGCGCGGCGTCCGCCCGCGGTGGGCGGTCCCCGCGGCGCTCCTCCTCGCGGGGGCGCTGTCGTACCTCTACTACCCGATCCGCCTCGCCGCCCGGCCCGGCATCTACAGCCACCCGATGAACTATCTCTGCCCGTTCGAGATGGGGAGCGCCGCGTGGTACCGGTGGTTCCTCTCGGGGAAGGCGTGGACGGGGGGGACGATGTTCTTCCTGAACCGCCTGCTCCCCAACGTCCCGCTCTATCTCACGTACGCCGTCCCCGACGTCGGGTATCCGCTCTTCGCGCTCGCCCTCGCGGGAATCGCCCTCGCCGCGGCTGATCTCCACGCGTGCGTCGCGGCGCTCAGGCGCGGCGACCGTGCCGGGGCGGCCGCGCGCCTGCCGCTCCCGTTCCTCGTCGCGCTCTTCGCCCTCTCCTTCGTCCCCGAGATCTCCATCCACGACCCGAGCAATCCGCGCGCGACGGACTACCTGGCCAACTTCTTCCTCCCCTCGATCTTCCTCCTCGTCTTCCCGGGCGCCGCCGTGGCGCTGCGCGTTAACGAATTCATGTTCAACCGCTCGCTTCAGGCTGCAGGACTGGTGTGCATCGCGCTTCTCATCGCGCTGCTCGCGATGCCCGCCGTGCAGGTCGCGCGGAATTATTCGCGCTGCGATCTCAAGGGCGAGGAGTGCGCCTACGTGCTGGGGAGGCGGACGCTGGCGCAGCTCCCCCAGGAGGCGGTGATCGTCTCGAAGCTCGTATACGGCCTCCTCGACGCGTACTTCAGCGAGGTGGAGCGCGCCGTCCCCCCCGACAAGATATCGCTCCTCGACCCCGAGGTGGTGGGCCGGGAGCTCGCGCGCGGGGGCGCCGGCAAGGACCTGTTCGCGCGGAAAAACCGCCTGATGCTCGACGAGATCTCCCGCCGGCTCGCCGCCGGGAAGGCCGTCTTCATCGCGGGCGACGTCGTGGACGAGGACAAGTCGCCCGAGAAGCTCCTCCTCTCCGATCTCGACCTCGCCCCCTGGCGGCCAAACCTCCCGCCCGAGGAGGCGTGCCTGGTCTTCCCGCGCGAGCTGTTCCTCTGCCGCGTCGCCGGCCTGCGCGGGGCGCAACACGTCGACGGCGTCCCCGCGGAGGCGCCGCGAGGGATCGCCAACGACGGGGCCTTCTCCAACGGCATGGAGCTCCTCGGCTTCCACCCGGAGCCGCCCGACAGGGGTATCCGCGGCGACCTGCTCTCCCTCGCCGTCTACTGGAAGACGTCGGCGCCGGTGGCGGGGGAGATCTACGCCGGGATCTTCTTCCTGGACCCGATGCTGCGGAGGATCGGCGAGCCGTGCTGGCACACGGTGGGAGGTTCGTTCGGTCCGGAAAAGTGGGAGACGGGCGCCGTGGTGCGGGAGCGGGTGGATATCTATCCGCCTCCGCTCCCCCCGGGGCGCTACCTCATGGCGATCGGGCTGGTCGGGGCCGACGGCGAGCGGATCGGCTACCTGCCGAGGCGCGCGGAGACGCCGGGGAGGGCGTATGATTACATGGTGCTGGTCCCGTACGATCAAGGAGCGCCGCCGCGCGCGGGGTAGCGCCCCGGCGCGAGAAGGGCGGGGATCCGGCGATGCGCGCACCCCCCCTGTCCCCGGCGCGCCGCCTCTCCCCGGCCCCCCGGGGGTCGAGAGACGATGAACCGCATCTGCGCCGGAATTAAACGGATCGATTTCCACGCGGCGGCGTCCCGGGCCGCCGTGGCGGGCGTGGCAACCCTGTTCGTGCTCGTGCCGCTGGCGTGGTGGCCGAAGGACCCGTACGGGCTCGTCAAGTGGACGCTGGTCGGGATGGTCGCCACCCTCGCCGCCTCGCTGCGTCTGGCGTCGTTTCTCGCGGCGGGGGAAACCCCGTTCCGCCGTAACGCGATGAATCTCCCGCTTTTCCTCCTCCTCGCCTGGTCGTGCCTCTCGCTGTGGAGCGGTCCGCCGGCGTACTACGTCCGCTGGCGGCTCTGCGAGCTCCTGTTCTTCGCGCTCCTCTACGTCGCGCTCGTCGCCGGCGCCGACACCCCCGGGCGGAGGACCCTGGCCGCCGCGGGGGCGCTCGCGGGCCTTGCGGCGATCTCCCTCCTCGGCATCGGCCACTTCGCGGGGCTCTTCGGCGTGGAGAGCCCGTGGGGGACCGGGCTCGGCCGGCGCGTCTACGCCACGATGCTCAACCCCAACTACCTGGCGGATTTCATCGTGGGCCTCTTCCCCCTCTCCCTCGCCTTCTTCGTCTTCCACGCGCCGCGGCTCCGGCACCGGGCGGTTTTCGCCGCCGTCGCGTTCGTTTCGTGTGCCTGCCTCCTCTTTACCGTGTCGTGGGGCGGCTGGCTCGGCTGGCTTGTCTCGATCGGCGTTCTGGCGGGGTTCGCGAGGGGGAGGTGCCGCCGGGGCGCCGCGCTGCCGCGTTTCGCGGCGCTCGTCGCGCTCCTGTTCGCCTGTTTCGGCGCGTTCCTCTTCGCGAACCGGCACACCGTCGCCGCCGACTACACGGGCATGCGGACGCGCCTGCTCTACTGGCGGGCGTCGTGGGCGATGATCCGCGAGAGGCCGGTCGTCGGGCACGGCCTGAACAGTTTCCAGCCGTATATCTCCAGGTACCTCACGGAGATCGTCGCCGCCGATTTTCCCGGCGGCGTCCCCGAGGGCGGGGTGACCGTCTACGAGGGGAACTTCGCGCACAACGAACTACTGGCCACCTGGCTCGAAACGGGCCTGGTCGGCGTCGCCCTCCTGGCCTGGCTCCTGGGCGCCTTCTTCTCCCAGGCGGCGCGGAACCTCTCCCGGGACGCGGGGCCGCTCGAGGCCGCGCTGAACGTCGGGGCGGCGGGCGGCGTCGCCGCGATGCTCGCGCAGGGGATGGTCAGCTACCCGTTCCGCGTCCCGGCGTCGATGACGGCGCTCGCGTTCCTCTTCGCCGTCGTCGGGAGCGGGGCGGCGACCGTTCCGCTCCGGCTCTCGTGCGTCCGCCTCCCCGCCGCCGGGCGCGCGGTGCTCGCCCTCCTCGCCGCGGCGGCGGGGCCGGCGCTCCTGCCGGCGATCGCCTCCCCGCTTCGGGGGGAGCGGCGGTACGTCGAGGCGCGCTACGCGTCATTCGCCGGCGCGTGGGAACGGGCGCGCAGCCGCTGCCGCGAGGCGCTCAGGCGCTCGGTCACCGAGCCGGAGGCGTACGACCTGCTCGGCGAGGCGGAGGAGCGGTGCGGGTCGCCGGGTGAGGCGATCGAGGCGTACCGGCGGAAGCTCGAACTCATGCCGTTCGACGTGCGCGCCCACACGAGGCTCGGCGTCCTGTATTCCCTCCTCGAAATGGAGGCGGAGGCGGAGCGGCACCTGCGGGAGGCGGTATCGCTCGAGCGCCACGACTCCGCGGAGGCGCGGCTGCGGCTGGCCCGGATGCTCTCGCGCCGGGGCGGGGAGGCCGAGGCCCGACATCTCCTCGAGGAGGGGAGGCGCCGATTCGGCGCGAACCTGCGGGCGGGGAACGCGGGGGGGAACCGATGAGCGCCGACGCACGGAAACCGCTCGTCGCACCGCTCGTCGCCGCCCTGTCCCTCGCGACGTTCTGCCTCGCCGTCTTCGAGATCACCGAGCACGACTACTGGTGGCACCTCGCCACCGGCAACTATATACTCGAACATCGCCTCGTCCCGCGCATGGATGTCTTTTCGTATACCGCCACGCTCCCGTGGGTCGCCCACTACTGGCTCTCCGACCTCCTCGGCTGCGCCCTCTTCCGCATCGTCGGCACGCCGGGGCTGATCCTTCTGAACGCCGCCGCCATCGCCGTCTCGTTCCGGCTCGTCTACCTGGCTGCGCACACGGCGGGCGGAGGCGGGACCGTCGCGGCCGCCGTGACGCTCGCGGCGGTCTTCGCGAGCCGCCCGAGATTCTACGTGCGGCCCGAGACCTTCTCGTTCGTTCTGCTGGCGCTCTACCTGTACCTCCTCTCGCGCTGGAAGGTCGGTCGGTGCGGGAACCGGATCCTTCTCCTCCTCCCTCCGCTCCAGATGCTCTGGGCCAACCTGTACGGCGGCGGCTCCATACTCGGCCTGCTGCTCCTCGGCTGCGTCGCCGCCGGCGAGGCGCTGAACGCCGTCTTTTGGCGCCGGGGGGCGCGGGGCGCGGTCGTGCTTGCCGCCGCGGCGCTGGCCGCATTCCTCCTCTCGTTCGTCAACCCGAACACGCACCGCGTCGTCTTCTACTTCTTGATGAGCCGCGATCCGATCTTCCGGCACATCGTCGAGTGGCGGCGTTTCGGCCTCACCGATCTCCTCTCCCTGCACGGCCTCTTCCTCGCCGCAGGCGTTCTGCTCCTCGCCCGGTCCTGGAGGAGGCCGGACTTCTCCGACCTGGCCCTGTTCCTCGCCTTCGGCGCGATCTCCATCGACGCCCCGCGTAGCCTCCCCTTCTTCGCGATGGTCTCCGTCCCGATCGTCGCCCCGCATCTCCGCCTTCTCCTCTCCCGGCCGCTGTCGTCCGGCCGGATCTCCGGGGCCTGGCGGCGGCACGGAACGGCGGCGCAGGGCCTCGCGGCCCTGGCCGTCGCCGGCTTCACCGTCTGGTACCTGTTCAGCGACGCGGGGCGGTTTGCGCAACAGTACCCGTTCGGCCTCGGGGTGAACTGGAAGCTCGTCCCCAAACAGGCGGTCGACTTCGTCGAGAAGAACCGGGTCGAGGGGCCGATCTTCAACTCGTACGGGATCGGCGGCTACCTGATCTGGCGGCTCCACCCGCGGGAGAAGGTCTTCGTGGACGGGCGGGTCGAGATGTACGGGACGGAGTTTCTGGAGACCTACATGCGCTACTGGATGCCCGAGGTCTGGGACGGGTACGTCGAGCGCTACGGCATCTCCTGCGCGATCATCGACCGGGAGCCCGACTACACGACCCGCCACCTCGACGACAGCCCGGACTGGGCGCTCGTCTTCTTCGACGACCGGGCGATGGTCTACCTGCGAACTGTCCCGAAAAACAGGCCCCTGATCGAGCGGCACCGCTACCGCTACATCAGGCCCGCCGAGCCCAGATTCGCCTACCTCGATCCGCTCCTCGCGGACCCGGCGATCGCCTCGGCGGTGACGGCCGAGCTGCGGCGGAGCCTCGGCGACGAGCGGTGGAACCTCAACACCCGCCTGATGCTCGGCTACTGCTACGCGCGTCTCGGCGGGGGGTTCCTCCCGCGCGCCCTGGAGGAGTACCGCCGCGCCGCGGCCCTGATGCCGGAGGGGAGGGACATCCGGGCGAAGATCGCGTGGATCGAGAACGAGATGGCCGCGGCGGCGGCGCGGCGGGGGCCGGCACAATAACGGTATCCGTCGAACGGCATTTGCCGCGGAGATCACGGAGGATGCGGAGGCAGGAAGAGTCGTCAGCCACGGATCGGCACGGATGGGACGGATCTTCACGGATATGGAAGATGTATCCGTGTCGATCCGTGAAATCCGTGGCAGATCGGATCTAGATGCGCTTCGGGGACCTGATTTGAAGATGAAACACGCCAGGGTGCTCGTTTTTCTGATGGCGGCCGCGTTTCTCGCGCGGCTCCCGCTCTGCCTCGAGCCGCCGGAGGTCCTGATCCCGAAGGCCGTCTCGGACGACATGTTCTACTACCTCTGCCTCGCGCGGAGCGTCGCGGAGGGGCGGGGGGCGGCTGTGGACGGCGAGAACCCGACGAACGGCTTCCACCCGCTCTGGCTCCTCGTCCTCGTCCCGCTCCACGCGGCGACCGGCGGCGGGACGCCGTTCATCCACGGCGCGCTCGTGCTCCTGACGCTCTTCTCCGTCCTCTCCGCCTGGTTCCTCTACGCACTTCTCCGGCGCGCGTGCGGGGAGTGGCCGTCGCTTCTCGCCGCGGTCGTCTGGCTCTGCTGCCCGTACGCGGTCATCGTCGGCCTCTCGGGCGTGGAGGCGCCGCTCTACGTGCTCCTGCTCGGGGCGGTCTCGTGCGCCTACCTGCGCGCGAGGGGCCGGGGCGTGGGCTCCTATTTCGCCCTCGGCCTCCTGGCGGGCGCCGCCGTGCTCGCGCGGCTGGACGGGGCGGTCTTCGCGGCGGTCATCGCGCTGGATATGGCTGCCGGGGCCGGGGCGCGGGGGGCGCCTGTCGGTACGCGGCTGCGCCGCATCGCGGCGTTCGCCGCCGGCTGCGCCCTCCCGCTGCTCCCGTGGCTCTGCTGGTCGTACGCGCGCACCGGCTCTCTTCTCCAGATGAGCGGGAGCGCCATCTACCACCAGCAGCACGTCCTCTTCCGGGCGGCAAACGCCCGTGCGCCGTGGGGCGCCTGGGCGCTCTCGTGGCTCTCGAATGTCGCGGCCAACATCCGCGGCTCCTTCGCGACGGTCGCGGTCATCTCGGGCCTTTGCCCCGCCGCGGGGCTCGCGGCCGGCGCCCTGTGCGCCGCGCTTGTCGCCGCGGCCGCCGCGAAGGACCGCGTGCTCTTCCTGGATTGGCTGCGGCGGTGCGCCGTCCTCGCGTTCCTCTTCATCTACGGCCTCGTCGTCTTCCTCCTCTACTGCGCGTACCTCTGGTACAGCCAGGACTGGTACTTCTACTCCGTCGTCTTCACGGCGTGCGCGGCCTTCGGCTGCGTCCTCGACCTCGCCGGCGGCGTCTTACTGCGTTCCCTGCCGCGCGCCGCGCGGACGGCCGCGTGGGCCGCGCTCGCGGTCTGCCTCGCGGGCTTCTTCACGGAGAGGAGCGTCTCCTGGTGGGGCCGCGGCACGCGCGGCTGGCAGCTCGACATGTACCGGGCGGCGCGCTGGGCGGCGGAGAACCTCCCGCCGGAGGCGCGGATCGGCTCGTTCAACTCCGGGATCGCGGCGTGGTATTGCCCGCAGACGGTGATCAACCTCGACGGGGTCGCGAACGGGGCTGCCTACCGGGCGATCACGGCGGGCAGGATCTTCGACTACGTCCGGGAGGAGCGGATCACGCACCTGATCGAGTCTTCGATCTCCCTCCGGTTCCGCGCCGCCCAGTCGCCGTCGAGCCCCCCGCCGCCGCTGCGGATCCTGCACGCGGAGGCGTCGTACCCGGAGGCGCGGAGGCGGGGGAACCCGGTGGTCGTGTACGAGGTGCGCGGAGGGGGGAGGGGGCGATGAAGAGAGCGGCGGTCGGGGCGGCGTACCTCCTCCTCGTCTTTATCGCGTCGTACTACTTCACGAACCTCTGGTTCGAGCTGAACTGGGAGTTCCGAGGCGCCCCGTGGGCCGACCTCGTGCGGGGCACCGCCCCGACGCCGTTCCAGTACCGCGCGCTCATCCCGTATCTCGTGCGCGCCGTCTCGGGGATGCACGCGGGGGGGCGCGCGCTCGTCACCGCGGGATCCCTCTTCTTCTGGATCCAGTGCGCCTCGACCTTCTTCCTCGTCCTCGCGACCGGGTGGTGGCTCGCGTGTGTCTTCCCGCGGCGGGGCGCCCGCGTCCTCGCCCTGTCGATCTTCCTGGTGCTGCCGTTCAACTATCTCCTCGACCGCTTTCTCGCCCTTCGCTACCCGTCGGATTTCCCGTCCCTGCTCTTCTTCACGCTGGGACTCATCTTCATCCGCCGGCGGCGATGGGGCTGTTTCTATCCGCTCTTCGTCATCGCCACGTTCAACCGCGAGACGACGCTGTTGTTGACCGTCATCTACCTGCTGACCGCGTGGGGGACGGAGCCGCGGCGCGCCGTCGGCATGCACCTGCGGCTCCAGCTGTCCCTCTGGACCGCCGCGAAGGCGCTCCTCTTCGCGGCCTACCGCGGCAACCCGGGGAGCGAGTTCGTCCAGGCGCACGTTTGGCAGAACCTCGAGTTCCTCTCGAACCCGTCTGCATGGCCTCTCTTCTTCAGCAACCTCGGCTACCTGTGGCTGCCGGTGCTCCTGTTCCGGCGCCGCATCCCTGACCGGTTCCTCCGCCGGGCGGCGCTGGCGGTCTACCCGTACGCGATCGGCATGTTCCTCGTCGGCAACATGTACGAGCTGCGGATCTACGGCGAACTGATCCCCCTGGTGCTCCCCGCATTCCTCCTCCTCGTCCGCGAGTTCGCGAAGGAGGATGCCCCGCGCCCGAGGGAGGGGCGGACCGTATGAAGGGGGGGGGCTTTCCCGCGGCGCGCGGCTTCCATTGGGACGCCGCCTGCATCGTCCTCCTCTGCCTGCTCGCGGCGTGCGTCTTCAGGGCGGGGCTCGACCCGCGCGCGCCGGTCCTCCTCGGCCACCCCACGCAGGCGGACGTCACGCATCAGTTCTACCCCTGGCGCGCGTTCGCCGCAGACGAACTCCGCCGCGGTTCCGTTCCGCTCTGGAACCCGTACGTCTGCTGCGGCCAGCCGTTCGCCGCGGGCTGGCAGTCGGCGGTCTTCTACCCGCCGAACCTCGCGTTTCTCATCCTCCCCGTCCACGTCGTCATCAACTGGGGTTTCGCCGGCCACCTGATGCTCGCGGGGGCGTTCACCTTCCTCTATCTCCGCCTCCTCGGGGCGGGGCGCTTCGCCGGCCTCGTCGCGGCGATCTCGTTCACCCTCTCCTCGACGATGGTCTTGCGGGTCTTCGCCGGCCATCTCTCCCTCGTCTGCGCGGCGGCGTGGTTCCCCGCGCTGCTCCTCGCCGCGGAGGGGTGGCGTCGCGGGCGCCGGCTCTCCTGGGCGCTCTTCGGGGGAATCGTCTTCGGCCTGCAGATTCTGGCGGGCCATCCGCAGGTGGCCTACTTCAGCGCCGCGGGATGCGCCTTCTACCTCGCCGCAGCGGTTCTCTTCTCCCCCCGCGGCGCGCGGGGGAGGGAAGCGGCCGGGGCGGGCGTCTTCCTCGCCGTCGTTGCGCCCCTCGGCGCCTCGCTCGCGGCGGTGCAGCTCATCCCGGGGATCGAGTTCGTCGCGAACTCGATCCGGGGGGCGGAGGCCGGATCGGGGGCGCGGATGCTCTCGTTCCCGCCGGAGAACCTCGTCACCTTCCTGGTCCCCGATGCGCTCGGGGATTTCGTCGGAATCTTCTGCTGGGGGCGGCGCTTCCTCTGGGGCGAAGCGGTCTACCTCGGCGTGCTCCCGCTTGTGATGGCGCTCGTCGTCCTGTTATTTCGCAGAAACCGGACGACGGCGGTTCTCGCCTGCCTCGCCCTCGCCCCGCTCGTCCTTGCCCTCGCCGCGGGCGTCCCGTCCGCCTCGCCGTTGCTGGAGGCGATCCCCGGTCTCGGTGTCGTCCAGGGCCCCACCAAGGCGCTCTTCATCGCCGTCTTCGCCCTCTGCTGCCTCGCGGGGCTCGGGGCGCAGCGCGTGCTCGGCGAACGCGCGGCGCGGCTCGGAGCCGCGGCAGCCGTTCTGCTCGGACTCGCCGCCTTCTGCGGCGTCGAGGCGTTCCGAACGGACGACGGGCCCTCGGCGTGGCGGGCGCTGGTGGGCTACCGGAAGGAGGCGGACCCGCGCTACTGGCGCGTCCTGGACGACCCGGCGTTTCTCCTGGAGGCGCGCGGCGTCTTCCGGGAGGGGATGCGCCGGCTCTCGATGCTTTTGACGGCGTCGGCGGGGGCGCTCCTGCTCGCCTCCCGCGGGAAGTCGAACCCCCGCCTCGCGCAGGCGGCCATCGCGGGACTGGTCGTTGCGGATCTGTGGAGCTGGAACGCCCGCTTCATCGCCACGGTGCCCGTCTCGGCGTGCCGATGGCCCTCGGGCGTCGTGCGCCTCCTCGCCCGCGGGGGAGGGGAGTGGCGCGTCACGCGGGATCCCCGTAGCGCCGTTGCGGGGATCAACCAGAACATCGTCGACCGGATCCACGCCTTCGAGGGGTATGAGACGGACGAGGTGCGCCTCTTCGGCGAGTTCAGGGGCTTGTTCGATCCGGTCGCGGACGGCGCGGCGGGGATGTTCCGTTCGCCCGCTTCGCTGAAGGCGGCATCGCTTGCCTCCGTCCGGTACCTGATCGCCCCCGCGGCGGCTCCCGATCCCGCGCCCGGCGCGCCGGTGCGCCGCGACGGCGCCGGGGTGCGGATCCACGAGAACCCCGTTGCCTTCCCGCGTGCGCGGGTGGTGCACCGGGCGATGGTCGTACCCGTCGAGACGCAGGCCCTCGCTCTGATCCGATGGCCCGGCTTCGACCCGCGCGGGGAGGCGGTCCTGGACGCGGCCCCCGGGATCGTTCTGCCGGGCGGCCCGCCGTCGGCGGCCGTGATCGCGCGCGACGAGCCCCGCGAGGTCGTTGTGCGCTGCCGACTCGACGCGCCGGGGGTTCTCGTGCTCGCCGACACCTGGTATCCCGGGTGGCGGGCCACCGTCGACGGCGCGGATGCGCCGATCCTCAGGGCCAACCACGCCTTTCGCGGCGTGGCGCTGGGCAAGGGCGCACACGAGGTCAGGTTCATCTTCCGTCCGGCCTCGTTCATGTTCGGCGCGTGGCTGAGCGTCCTCGCCGCGGCGGGGACCGCGTGCGTGTTGCCGCGGGCGTTGAGGCGACGGGCGGCCCCGCGCGCGGGCGGCTGAGGGGCGGTTCCTGCGCCTGAGGGGCGCTTCTGGTATACTCGCGGGGCCGCCGCGCGCGGCGGGAGGAAACGATGCGGGACACGATTCGACTGCGGGACCGCCACTGCATCCTCCTCCTTGCCGCCCTCGCCGCCGCGCTCTTCCGGAAGGCGCTCTTCGGGGGGGCGGTGATCCTCAGCCACCCGGTGTTCCTGGATCTCACGCACCAGGTCTTCGCCTACCGGCGGTACGGATTCGGCCTTCTCCGTGAGGGGATCGTCCCCCTCTGGAACCCGTACAACTTCTGCGGCGCGCCGTTCCTCGCCAACTGGCACTCGGCGATCTTCTACCCGCTGAACGCGATCTTCCTCCTCCTCCCCGTCCACACCGCGCTCAACTGGTCGATCGCGTTCCACTTCTTCCTCGCCGGCGCGCTCACCTACGCGTTCGTGCGCCTCGTGGGTGGAGGGCGCGCGGGCGCGCTCCTGTCGGCGGTCGTCTTCGTCCTCTCCGGCCCGTACATCCTTCAGCTCTTCCCCGGCCACATCTTCAACCCGCTCCCGTGGCTCCCGCTCGCGCTCATCTGCGGGGAGATGGCCGTGCGCCGGCGGCGGGCGGTCTGGTGCCTCCTCGCGGGCGTCGTCCTCGGCGTCCAGATCCTCGCGGGGCACCCCCAGTACATGGCGTACTGCGCCGGGGCGCAGGCGCTCTATATCCTCTTCCGCGCCGCCTCGGAATGCCGGGGGGAGGGGGCCGCGCGGCCGCTCATCGGCGCCGCCGCGGGGATCGCCCTGATGGTCGCGACCGGCGCGGCCCTCTCGGCGGTGCAGCTCCTCCCGGGGCTGGAGTTCGCCGCGGAGTCGGGGAGGGCGGGCCTCGCCGGCCCCGCCGCGGTGCGCGACAACTCGCTCCCCCCCGAGAACCTAGCCCTGCTGGCCGTGCCGGGGCTCTTCGGCGACATGCAGGGGGTCCGGTACTGGGGCCGGTGGCTCTACTGGGAGACGTGCATCTACGTCGGCGTTCTGCCGATCCTGCTCGCGATCCTCGGCGCCGTGCGCGGGCGGTCGCCTGTCTCGCGGTTCTTCGCCGGCCTCGCCCTGCTCACCCTCGTCCTCGCCTTCGGCGCCTACTCGCCGCTCTTCGGCTTTCTCTACGCGCGCGTCCCCGGTTTCTCCATCTTCAGGGCGCAGGCGAAGTTCGCCGTCCTCGCCGCGTTCTCGATCGCCGTGCTGGCGGGTTTCGGCCTGCGCCGTCTCCTCGACGGTGCGCACCCGGCGCGCGGCTCGAGGCGCGCCTGGGCGACGGCCGCGTGCCTCCTCGGCGCGGGGCTGGCCTTTCTCTGCGCGGCCGCGGCGGCTACGGGGGGGGCGGAGTCCCCGCTCTGGGGACGTCTGGTGGAGTACCGCAACGCGAGGGGGTTCGAGGGGACGCCGCCGATCCACCCCTCGGACACGGCACTGCGGGCGGTGGCATACCGCACGGCGCTGCGCGGGGGGCTCGCCGCCGCAGGGCTCCTCCTCGTCTCCGGCGGGATCTTCTTCGCCGCGGGCCGGGCGAGACCCGCCCTGCTGGCGGCCGCCGTGCTGTGCGTCTCGCTCGGAGACCTTTGGCGTTTCGGCGCGCCGTATATCGTCGCGAGTCCGCTCGAGGTCTGCTTCTGGCCCCGAGGGCTCGCCGAGTTTCTCCGTCTCGACCGCTCGGCGTTCCGCGTGGCCGCGCCGAACATCGGCGTGCCCGGAGCGATGCAGAACATCCACGAGCGGATCTCCGCGATCGACGGCTACGAGACGCTGAACATCCGCAGATACAAGGAGTACGTGGACGCGTCGCAGGGGAGGGCGCCCGGGGGCCGGCTCGACTTCGCGATCGAAAGGATCGCGCCGATGCTCCGGGCGCTCAACCTCAAGTACGTGCTCCTCCCCGCGGGCGATCCGCCCCCGGGCCCGCCGTTTGGCCCGGTCTTCGCCGACGGGCGCACCGTCGTCCACGGCACGAACGACCCCCTGCCGCGTGCGTTCGTCGCGCACCGCGCGCGCCTGATCCCCGATCGCGACGCTTCGCTCGCGGCGCTGAAGGAGCGCGGCGCGGCGGTCCTGGACGAGGTGATCCTCCACGCCGACCCGGGCGTTCGCCTCGACGATCCCGCGCCCGGCGCACCCCCGGGCCGCGCCGGGGTGGTCGCGGAGGGGCCCAACGAGGTGCGGATCGAGGCGGCGCTGGACCGCCCGGGGTTCCTCGTCGTGCACGACGTCTACTATCCCGGCTGGAGGGCGTACCTGAACGGCCTGGAGGTGCCGATCCTGAGGGCGAACCACGCCTTCCGTGCGGTGCACCTCGGGAAGGGGCGCCACGAGGTGCGCTTCGTCTACGCCCCCCGCTCCTTCGCCGTCGGCTGGCGTGTGAGCGCCGTTTCCGCGCTCCTCGTGACGGCGGCGCTCCTCCAGGCGGCACTCGACGCGCGCCGGCGGACCGTTTCGGCGGTGCGGCGGTGAGGCCGCTCTGGTATCATTGAGCCCGCATCTGACGCGACACCCGGATGACGCCCCCATGGAACACCGGACACGACATTCGCTTCTCGTCCCGGCCCTCCTCTTCGGCCTCTCGTGCCTCGTCCTCGCCCCGACGGTCATCTACCCGTTCGGGAGGGACCAGGGGATCTTCGGCTATGCCGGGCACCTGGCGCGTGCGGGGGGGGTTCCGTTCAAGGATTTCTGGGACCCCAAGCCCCCCGCCCTCTACTACGTCTACGCCCTGGCGGAACTGCTCTTCGGCCGCTCGATGGCGTCGATCAGGATCCTCGACCTCCTCTGGCAGGCAGCGACCGCCGTGCTCATCTTTTGGATCAGGCGGCGCGCAAACCCCCGTCGCATCGACGCGGCGTTCGCCGCGGGGCTTGTCTACATTCTCGCGTATGCGTCGATGGGGTGGTGGAACACCGCCCAGCCGGACTATTTCCTCAACCTGCCGCTCGCGGGAGCGGTCCTGCTCACGCTGCGCGCCTGCGCAGGCGATCGTGCGCGGGGCTGTTCGTTCAGCGTCGGCGCCCTCGCGGCGTGCGCGTTCTATTTGAAGTATCCGATGGGCGCGATGCTTCTCGTGTGCGCGGGGTGCCTCGTCTGGCGGAGGGGCGCGCGGGGCGCCGCCGTCGATATAGCCGCGATGGCGGCCGGGTTCGCAGTCGTCGCCGGGGGGTACGCGCTCTACCTCGCCTGCGTCGGGGCGTGGCGTGAGTTCTGGTATGCGGAGTTCGTGTGGGTGCGGCAGTACGCCCGGCTGGGGGGGATGGCGGGCGGCGCGGCGGGGTTTCTGCGCCTCCGGGACCTGCTGAACTCCCACGTCAGCGTCGTAGCCCTCGGCGTCCTCGCCCTCGCCGGGGGCATCCGGGCGACGACGGGCGGCCGGTCCGGCCTCCCCGCCGCGCTGGTCTCCCTCTGGGCCGTTGTCGCCGCGATCAACCTGTATATCCAGAACAAGTTCTACCTCTACCACTTCGGCCCGCTTCTCGCGCCTTTTGCGATCGGGGCTTCTACCGCGCTGGCGGCTCCGTTCGACCGCAGGATGCGGCCGGCATTTCGTTTCGCCGCCGCGGCCTTCGCCGCGGGCGTGGTGGGGACTTCGTTCGCCTTCGCGAACCCGCGGTACAACGCCTACTGCGTCCGGGTCTACGTCGACACGGTGCGCGTTCTCGCGGGGCGGGAGTCCCCCGCCGGCTATTACCGGAATGTGCGGTTCACCTCGGACGATTTCTCCCTGCCCGCGAACCTCGCGGTGGCGGAGCATTTCGCGCGATGCACCGCCCCCGGCGACACCGTCTTCATCTGGGGGTACGAAACAGTGGTCTATTTCCTCGCGGGGCGGGACTGCCCCACGCGCTTCATCCACAACTTTCCACTGCGCTGCCCGTGGGGGTCGGCGCGCTTCGGCGATGAACTCCTCGCGTCGCTCGACAGGGCGCGTCCGAACTACATCGCGCTCCTCGAGAACGATCCCGTCTGGTGGGCGACGGGTACGCGCGAGGATTCGCTCGAAGCGCTCCGCAGGTACCCGGCCCTCGAGCAGTTCATCGCATCGCGGTACATCCCCGAGGGACGGATCGAGGATTTTCTCCTGTTCAGGCGCCGGGAGGGGGAGGACGGGGATGCGCGCTAGGCGGCGGATCCACGCGGCGGCGCTCGCGGCGCTCTTCTTCTTTGCGTACGCCTGGTTTTTGCCGCCGGGGTCGCCGGAACTGTTCGGGACGAACAACGCCGTCCGGTTCTATCTCGCCAAGAGCCTCGCCTTCGACGGCGACGTCACGATCGAGCGTTACTACCGGGGGGGGATCGACGCCGCCTCCTTCGGCGGGCATCTGTATTCCGGCAAGGCGCCCGCGGCGTCGTGTTTCGCGGCCCCGGTGATCCGGCTGGTCTCCCTCGTCGCGAAGGCGCCGCGCGCCGTTCCCGACCGGGTCTACCTCTACCTGGCGCGGGTCGCGGTGATCTCCATCCCCTCGGTCGCGATGATCCTCGCCCTCCACGGTTTCCTCCTCCGCCTCGGCGTTTCCGACCGGCGCGCCGACCTCCTCTGCCTCGGCTACGGCCTCGGCACGATGGCGTTCCCGTACAGCACGGAGTTCGTCGGGCACCAGCTCGCCGCCGCCTTCCTCTTCTTCGGTTTCCTGGCGCTGGCCTCCGCCCGGGGGATCCGCGGCCCCGGCCGCTTCGGCGCCTCGACGGTTCGGTGCGCCCCGTTCGCGGCGGCAGGCCTCTGCGCGGGCTTCGCCGTCGCCAGCGACTATCAGACGGCGCTGATCGCGGCGCTGCTCTTCGCCGCGATGGTCCCCCTTCGCCGCCCGCGGTGCGTCGCCGCCTTCGCCTTCGGCTGCATCCCCGGCGCGGCGATGATCCTCGCCTACAACCACGCCTGCTTCGGGAACCCGTTGAGTTTTCCCTACGCGCACGAGGCGATGCCGATCGCCCGGCAGGTGCAGGGGCAGGGGCTCTTCGGCGTGCAGACGCCGCGGCTCGTCCCGCTCGCGAAACTCGCCTTCAGCCCCTGGCGGGGGCTCTTCTTCGGCTCGCCGTTCCTCCTCCTGGCCGCGCCCGGCCTGCGGGCCCTGTGGCGCGGGGAGGCGGGGGACGCGGCCGGCATCGGCGACAGACGGCTCGCCGCGATCTGCCTCTGCGCGTGCGGCGGCTACCTCCTCTTCAACTCCTCCTACGGGGCCTGGTCGGGGGGCGCCGGGTACGGCCCGCGGTTCCTCGTCCCCGCGATCCCGTTCCTGTGCATCCCCGTCGCCGCGTTCGCCGTTCGTGCCTCGAGGGGCGCCTGGATCCTGGCGGCGGCGCTCATCGCCTGCTCGGTCGCGTATCATCTCGTCGGGACCGCGGCGGGGCCGCTCGCGCACGAGTACCTGCGGAACCCGGTGCGGGAGTTTCTGCTGCCGTCCCTCCTCCGGGGCAACGTCAGGCCGAACTGGGGGGCGGAGGCGGGATGGCCGCCCGCGGCGGGGCTGGCGGCGCTCGTCGCGATCCTCTCCCTCTGCGGCGTCGTCGCCCGGTCGACCGCGAAAGGCGGAACGGGGGGGGAGGGGCGGAGGCGCCCCGATCCGGCCGGGCGGGCGCTGCTGTTCCTCTGCGCGGCCGCCGCGGGCGCGATGGCGCTGCTCTTCCTCCTGCACCGCACGGAGGAGACGGCCTACCGCTATGGGGTGCTCGGCCACGGCTACGAGGTCGCGGGGGACGCGGATGCGGCGATCGCCTGCTTCGAGAAGTCGCTGGAGATGGACCCGCGCGACGGCAGGGTGATCGACGACCTCACCAGGCTGCTGATCGAACGGGGCGACCACCGGCGGGCGCTCGAGGCGAACATCCGCGCGTTCTCCGTGGCGCCTCGCCCCCAGGCGGGCGAGCGCTGCGCCCTCCTCGCGCGCCTCGCGTCCCTCTCGGAGCGCATCGCCACGTCGCCGGGAGACGCCGCGCTGCGCGCCGAACACGCCCGTCTCCTTGAGGGGCTTGGGGTCCAAACCGCGGCTACGCCGGACGGGCGAAACGCCGCCGGCGAGACGATGGGGCGGTCACGGTGAAGGCGAGACCATCGGGAGAGGCGCGCGGCGGCGTCGCGGGGAGCGGCACCTGGTGGCCGGTTCCGTGGATCCTCCTCGCCGTGGCGGTTGTCTTCTGGGGGCCGGTCGCCTCCCAGATGGGGAACTGGGGCGAGGATATGTGGCACCGGGCGTTTACGCTCGCCGGCGCCGCGCGGAAGACGATCCTGGAGTACCGCCAATTCCCCTTCTGGAACCCGTACCTTTCGGGCGGGGCTCCGCTCCTCGCCAACCCCGCCTCCTCGTTCCTCTCGCCGTCGTTCGTCCTCGTGCTCGCGGCGGGTACGATCCCGGGCCTCAAGCTCAGGATCCTGCTGGCCCTCTGGATCGGCCTCTGCGGGGGCTGGTTCCTCGGGCGGCGGATCGCCCCGGGGCGGGTGTCGCCGTTGGCGTGCGCGTTCCTCTTCATGCTCGGGAGCTGGTACCCGCTCTACATGTCACGATGGCACGACGAGTTCATCCCGTTCGTATACGTCCCGTGGCTGCTCGCCTTCTTCATCCTCGCCGAGGAGGAGAGGAGATGGGCCGCGCCCGCGGGGGGCACGCTCGCACTGATGTTCATGGAGGGTGGGGTATACCCGGTCCCCTACGCGGTGCTGTTCGTCGCGGTGTTCGCCGCGTGCGAATCCCTCAGGCTCCGGCGGCCCGCGCCGCTCGCCGCCCTCGGCCTGCTCCTCCTCGTCGGCGCTCTCCTGGCCGGTTTGAAGCTCCTCCCCTCGATCGATCTCCACCTGCGCCATCCGAGGCCCACCTTCTGGAGGGAGCCGGCGCTGCCGTGGCGGGCGGTGCCCAGGATGCTGTGGGGGAGGGACCAGCTCTCCCCGAGCGGCTTCAGGGGGGCGTGGCTGGGGTGGTGGGAGTACGGGATGTACGTGGGGGTCGTCCCGCTGGCGCTGGCGCTCGTCGGCCTGCGCGTGCAGATGCGCCGCATCTGGCCGATCGCGGCGACGGGCCTTCTCTTCGGTGCGCTCGCGTTCGGGGACTACGGGCCCCTCTCCCCCTGGCGATGGGTCCACCGCCTCCCCGTCTTCTCCTCGATGCACGACCCGGTGCGTTTTCGTGTTCTTGTCGTGCTCTGCGTCGCGATGCTCGCCGCCAGGGGCCTCTGCTGCATCGAGACGGTTTGGACGGAGAGGAGGCGCGGATTCGGGCGCGCCTGCGCCGCCGCCGCCGCCGCGTGGATGCTCGTCGATCTCTGGAGCGTCTGCGGCGGCATCTACGGGACGGTCGCGCGCGTCCGGCCGGGTGCCCCCTCGCGGCGGGGGCCGTTCCGCCAGGCGAAGCTTCCGAAAGCGGAACAACAGGGGCCCCGCGCCTACCGCTGCTTCATCGAAAACGAAGGGCTTGTGAACAACTACGAGCCGCTCGATCTGCCCGACGCCGGGGTGCTGGCCTATGACGAGCCGGGCTATCGGGGGGAGGCGTGGCTCGATGGAGTGGGGGGACGGGTCGTTACGGAGCTCTGGACGCCCAACCTCCTTCGCTTCCGGATCGAGACCGCGCGGGAGGCGACGCTGGTGGTCAACCAGCGCTACGATTCCGGGTGGCGCGCGGGGGACGGCCCCGCGGCGCGCAGAGGCGGACTCCTCGCGGCGAGGCTCTCCCTCGGCGTGCAGGTCGTCACCCTGCGGTATGTCCCCCCGCTCTTCGGAGCCGGCTGCGCCCTCTCCGTGCTCGGGGCCGCCCTCGCGGTCGCCGTCTGGCGCGGGAAACGGGAGACCGCCGCCCCGCCACGTCAGCCGCTTCGGCCGGCCGGGGGGGCGGACGGCGCGACTCTGACGAACAACGCCTCCATCAAAACCGCTTGCGGGTCCGTGAATAGCGGCCTCGACGTCGACGGATCGAACAGGACCGCGGGCCGCGCGTCGGCCACGTAGCAGGGGACCGACAGCCGGCCAACGTACAGGAGCCGCGACAGCGCGCCCCCGGCCACGAGCGGGTCGATCAGGTTCGGGTCGTCGATGCGGCGCTCCCGGTAGCAGCGGGCGTAGAGCGCGAGGTACCGCCTGAGCACGAGCTGCGGCGTGGAGTCCGGCGGCCGCATCAGGCGCGGCGACAGGAACCATGCGGCATCGTCGGCCCGCCGGTCCGTCTCGCGCGCGAGCCGGTACAGCGCGCGGTGGTCGAAGTAGAAATAGTACTTGAGCTTCTCTGCCCACCACCGTTTCTCCTCGATGCGGCAGTCGATCCGATTGGCCGTGATGCCGAGGAGGAGGCGCGTGCTCGAGACGTTGGCCCACACGAGCGCTCCGTAGAGCGCGAGGACGGGGGCGGAGACGGCGAATCTCCGCACCCATGACCGCTTTTCCGCGAGCAGGCCGTCCCAGGCGATCCCGATCGTCAGGAATACCGGCAGCGTGCACGAATCCCACCGCTCGACCACCCACGAGTCGTACAGGAACGAATGCCCCGCGTCGAGGAGGAACCATGCCCAGAGGATCCGCACCGCCCGTCTCCGCCGCTCCCGGAACGCCGCGTACAGGTAGACGGCGAAGAAGATGACGATCAGGGCCGGCCCGAGACGGTCGCGGTCGTACAGGTTTGTGTGGATGTAGAGCTCCTGAAACCCGTACAGGCTGGAGCGTATCCCGGCCCAGACGAAGACGAGATGGTCGCGAAGCGGCGGGCGGGGCGGGGTGAGGGCGAAGCGCCCCGGAACGCGGTGGAAGACCCAGAAGTCCAGTTTCGACGCGGCGGGCTCGGCGTCGCTCTGCACCCAGTAGAGGAGGTAGAGGGAGCCGAAGACGGCGACGAACCCCAGCAGCGCCGCGCCGGCGATCCGGGCGCGCCCCGCGCGCGGCGGCGGCCGGACAACCGCCGGGGCGAGCAGGAGGGGCAGGGCGACGACGTTCTTCATGTGCGCCGCCAAGCTCAGGGCCGCGGCGGCCCCCGCGGCGAACGCCCAGGCGAGCGGATGCCGCTCCCTCCGTCCGGGATGAACCGCCCCGCTCGCGGCGAGGACGACCCAGACGAAGACGAGGGTGAACAGGTTGGCGAGCGGATTGTCGTCGGCGGTGGTGATGAGCCACGAGTAGCCGAGCGTGAAGAGGGGGGCGATGCTCGTCGCCAGCATGACCGGGAAGCGCCGCATCGTCCCCCTGCAGATCAGGAAGAGGGCGGGGACGGTGAGGACGGCGCAGACGAAGGTGCAGATCTTGAACCCCGCGAGGAAGTCCCAGCCGCCCCACGGCTCGTACGCCTTCGCGAACGCGTAGACCAGGGAGAACATCAGGAGATGGAACTTCGTGAACCAGCCCTTGACGGCGAGGCCTGAGAGGAGGGTCATCCGCCCCTCCATCGGCGCGAGGGAGACGGCCCAGTTGAGGGTGTCCCCGTCCACGCAGAGATTGGCGGAGAGGGTCCACCCGTAGATCCCCGCGACGAGCGCCATCGCCGCGAGGAGCGCAACAAGGCGTGCCGCGCTCGATCGACCGGGCATCATAGGGACACACTATACCGCCCCGCCGCGCCGTTGTGAAGCGAGAGGCGGGTCCGCCCCCGTGGCGCGCAACGGACGCGCCGCCGGGCGCGGCGGCTAGAGCCGGCGGCGCATCGATGAGGAGGGGATCTTCAGCTCCTTGCGGTACTTCGTGATGGTCCGCCGGGCGAGGGGGATGCCGTTTTCCTTCAGCTTCTCGATGATCTGCTGGTCGCTGAGCGGGTGCCGCGGATCCTCCTGAGAGCAGATCCGGTGGAGCATCGCCTTGATGTTCCTGACCGAGACGCTGTCGCCGTCCGATGAGCGCACGCCCGCGCTGAAGAAGTATTTGAGATCGTAGAGGCCGTGCGGCGTCTGGAGGTATTTGTTCGCGATCGCCCGGCTCACCGTGGACTCATGGATCCCGAGCGCGTCCGCCACCTCCTGCATCGTGAGCGGCTTCAGCGAGGGGACGCCGTCCTCGAAGAAGTCGCGCTGTTTCCGCACGATCTCCTCGGCGATGCTGGCAATCGTCTTCTGCCGCTGCTCGATGTTCCTGAGGAGCCACTGCCCCCCCTTGATCTTGTCCCTGATGTAGGATCTGGTGGCCTTCTCGGTGCCGGGGTCGCCGATCATCCGCCGGTAGAGGGACGAGATGCGGAGGTGCGGGACGCGGTCGTCGTTGAGGATGACCTTGAAGCCGTCCCCGTCCTTCTCCACGAACGCATCGGGGACGATGTACTGCTCGGGCTCGATCGAGAAGGCGCGCCCCGGCTTCGGGTCGAGCGTCGCCACGAGCTCCGCGGCCTTCTGCACCTGGAGCGGGGAGACCTTCATCAGGCGCGCGATCCGGCGGTAGCTCCGCGCGCCCAGGGCGTCCAGATGCCGCTCGACGATCCGGTAGGCGAGGCTCTCCTTCTTGCCGAGGCGCGCGAGCTGGATGAGAAGGCACTCCCGGAGGTTCCGCGCGCCCACCCCGACCGGGCTCAGGGACTGGACGAGCGCGAGCATCTCCTCGACGAGCCCCTCCGCGATCCCGAGTTTGCGGGCGATCTCGTCGACGCCGACCTGGAGGTAGCCGTTGTCGTCGATGTTGCCGATGATCGTCTCGCAGATCCGCTTCCTCTCCTCGTCGAGGAGGGCGATGCCGATCTGGTCGAGAAGGTTCTCCTGGAGCGTCTCGGGCTTCACCACCGACGCCTCGAGGAAACGCCGCTTCTCCTCGTCCTCCTCCGAGTAGGCGCGGTAGGAGCCGCTCTGCCGGAAGTACTCCTTCCACTCGTCGTCGATCCTGGCGAGCCGGTTGAACTCCTCCTCGAACGAGAGCTCGCCGCGGTCCTCATCCGGCTTCGTCTCGTCCTCCTCCCGCTCGCGTTCCTCCGCCGTCTCCTGGGACGCCTCCTGGACCTCCTCCTCGAGAAGCTCCTCCTCGAGCACCGGGTTCTGTATCATCTCCTGGCGGATGACCTGCTGGAGCTGCTGGAGGGGGAGCTGCAGCAGCTTGATGGCCTGCTGCATCTGCGGTGAGAGGATGAGCTTCTGCGTCTGACGCTGGACCTGCTCGAACCTGAGTGCCATGCCCCGATGCCTCCGCCGTGCGCGGTGAAGATACTACATGCGGCGTGGGGACGTCAAGATCCGATAGCCGCACGCCTCCGTCCCCCGCCCCAACGACACACGGCCCCGCCGAGATCGGGCGATAAACGCGCTTGCCGGGGGGGGCGGGGTGTGGTACGCTCCTCCGCGATACCGCAACGGGGTTGGAGGAGGCGGATCGACGGGCGGAATTGGAGCTGATGCGCGCGGGAATCACGCCGTTGCTGCGCGGCATCCTCGCCGCGGGGGTGCTGCTGGCTTCCCCTGCCTTTTTCGGGGGGGCCGAGGCCACCCCCCTCAAGAAGCACCACGCCTGGCGGCACATCGTCATCCACCACAGCGCCACCCGCAAGGGCAACGCCGCGATAATGGATCGTTACCATCGGAACCATAGGCGGATGCACAACGGGCTCGCCTACCATTTCGTCATCAACAACGGAACCTGCGGCACCCGCGACGGGGAGGTCGAGGAGGGGAAGCGCTGGAGCAGGCAGATCGCGGGCGGGCACGTGCGCCAGGACTGGCTCAACGGGAGCGGGATAGGGATCTGCCTCGTCGGCAACTTCAAGCGGCACCAGCCGACCAGGAAGCAGATGGAGTCGCTCGCGGCCCTGGTGGACAGGCTCAGGAAGGCCCACCGCATCCCGATCAGCTGCGTCAAAGGGCACGGGGAGTTCGGCGGCGAGCGCACGGAGTGCCCCGGCAAGTATTTCTCGATGGAGAAATTCAGACGGCGCCTGCGGGAGCACGACGCCCGTGCGGCGCGGAAGAAGAAGGCGCCGAAACGGGGCGCCGCCGGGGCGAGGGCCGGCCGCGCCGGGTGAATTCCGCTGGCCTTCCCGCCCCTCCTCGGGTATACTTTTTCCCATTCAGTCGGGTCCCTCGCACACAACGGTGCGGAAGTGGTGGAACTGGCAGACACGCAAGGTTGAGGGCCTTGTGACCCTAACGGGTCATGGGGGTTCAAATCCCCCCTTCCGCACCATCTGTTTCCCCGCGCGGCGACGATTCCTTTCGGAGGAGAAGATGAACGTGAGAGTGGGTATCAACGGCTTCGGGCGCATCGGGCGCCAGGTGTTCAGGATACTGCAGAAGGAGGGGATGGAGGGGATCGAGGTCGCCGCGGTCAACGACCTGACCGACGCCCCGACCCTCGCCCACCTGTTGAAATACGACTCCGTCCACGGCCGGTTCAACGGTTCGATCGCCGTGAAGGAGGGCGCCTTCTCGGTGAACGGGCGTGACGTCGCGGTGCTGTCGGAGAAGGACCCCGCCCTGCTCCCCTGGAAGAAGCTCGGCGTGGAGATCGTGCTCGAGGCGTCGGGCGTCTTCAGGAAAAAAGAGCAGCTGCAGAAGCATATCGACGCGGGGGCGCGCAAGGTGCTCCTGACCGTTCCGGCGAAGGGGGAGATCGACGCGACGGTGGTGATGGGCGTGAACGAGGGAGCCATCCGGCCCGCACACCGGTTCATCTCCAACGCCTCCTGCACCACCAACTGCCTCGCGCCGATGGCGAAGGTGCTTCACGAATCGTTCGGCATCGAGCACGGCTTGATGACGACCATCCACTCGTACACGAACGACCAGCGCATCCTCGATCTCCCGCACAAGGACCTGCGGCGCGCGCGCGCCGCCGCGATGAACATGATCCCGACCACCACCGGCGCCGCGACCGCCGTCGGCAAGGTCATCCCCGAACTGAAGGGGCGGCTGGACGGCATCTCGATCCGGGTGCCGACCCCCGACGTCTCGATCACCGACCTGACGGCGGCGGTGAAGCGGCCGGCGACGGCCGAATCCGTCAATGACGCGATGCGGGCCGCCGCGAACGGGCCGCTGCGCGGGGTGCTCGACTACTGCGACGAGCCGCTCGTGACCGCGGACTTCGTCGGGAATCCGGCCTCGTGCATCTTCGACTCCCTCTGTACGATGGTCGTGGACGGGCGCCTGGTGAAGATCGTCGGCTGGTACGACAACGAGTGGGGCTACTCGTGCAGGTGCGTCGATCTCCTGAAGCTGCTCGCGGGGATGCGGTAGGAGCGTACAGGCGATGGAGAAGCTGTTCATCGAGGATTTGGATCTCAAGGGGGCGCGCGTGCTGATGCGCGTCGACTTCAACGTGCCGCTCGACGCAGACGGGCGGGTGGCGGACGACAGCCGCATCCGCGCGGCCCTCCCGTCCATCGAGCACGTCCTCGGGCACGGCGGCAAGCTCGTGTTGATGTCGCACCTCGGGAGGCCGAAGGGGAGGCCTGTCCCGTCGATGAGCCTCGCCCCCGCCGCGGCGCGCCTGGGCGAGCTGATCGGGAAACCGGTGCGGCAGCTCGACGACTGCGTCGGCCCCGAGGTGGAGGCGGCGGTCGCGGCGATGGCGCCCGGCGACGCGGTGATGCTCGAGAATCTTCGGTTCCACCCCGAGGAGGAGAAGAACGATCCGGTCTTCAGCAAAGCCCTCGCCGCGCTCGGCGACCTGTACGTCAACGACGCCTTCGGCACCGCGCACCGCGCGCACGCATCCACCGTCGGGGTGACGAGATTCCTCCCCAGGGCCGCCGCGGGGTTCCTGATGCGCGACGAGCTCGAGTACCTCGGGAAACTGCTCTCCGACCCCGCCCGCCCCTTCGTCGCGATCCTGGGCGGCGCGAAGATCTCGACGAAGATCGCGGTCATCGAGAGTTTGCTGCGGAAGGCCGACCGGGTCCTCATCGGCGGCGCCATGAGCTACACGCTGCTCGAGGCGCAGGGGGTGCCCGTCGGCGCCTCGCTCGTGGAACCCCGGATGCGCGAGACCGCCCGCGGGATGCTGGAGGCGGCGTCGCGCGGGAGGGCGCCGCTCCTCCTTCCCGAGGACCACCGCATCGCGGAGAAGGTCGAGGAGGGGAGCCCGCTGCGCACCGTCGGACGGGACGGGATACCCGCCGGCTGGATCGGGGTGGACATCGGGCCGCGCACCGTCGCCTGCTACGGGGCGGAGATCGACGCCGCGCACACGATCTTCTGGAACGGGCCGATGGGCGTCTACGAGGTGCCGGCGTTCGCCGCCGGGACGCGCGAGATCGCGCGGCGGGTCGCGGCGTCGAGGGGGGTGAGCGTCATCGGCGGGGGGGACTCGGTGGCGGCGGTGAACGAGTTCGGGCTCGCCGACAGGATCACGCACATATCCACCGGGGGCGGCGCGTCCCTGGAGTTCCTCGAGGGGCGGGAACTGCCGGGCGTCGCGGCACTGACGGAGGCATACTCTTGACCAGGGGAGACACAATGCGCAGGCCGATGATCGCCGGCAACTGGAAGATGCACAAGAATCTGAGGGAGTCGATCGAGTTGGTGACCGCCCTGAAGCGGGAGCTGCACTCCGAGAACGACCGGGACGTGGCGGTCTGCCCGCCGTTCACCGCCCTCGCCACCGTCGGGGAGATCCTGCAGGGGAGCGGCATCCTGCTCGGCGCGCAGGACATCTCGTACGAGCCCGAGGGCGCCTTCACCGGGGAGGTGAGCGGCGTGATGCTCAAAGACGTCGGCTGCCGGCTCGTCATCATCGGGCACTCGGAGCGGCGGCGGCTCTTCGGCGACACGAACGAGGTCGTGAGGAGGAAGATCGGCGCCGCCCTGCTCGTGGGGCTCACCCCGATCGTCTGCGTGGGGGAGACGCTCGACAAGAGGGAGCAGGGCGTCACCGACGAGGTCCTCAGGAAGCAGTGCGACGGCTCGTTCGAGAAGCTCGGCGAACAGGAGTTCAGGCGGTGCATCATCGCCTACGAACCGGTCTGGGCCATCGGGACCGGACGGACCGCCACCCCCGCGCAGGCCTCGGCGGCGCACGCCACCATCCGTCTCTGGGCGCGGGAGCGCTACTCCGCGGCGACCGCGGAGGCGCAGCGGATACTCTACGGCGGCAGCGTCACGCCGGACAACATCGAGGCCCTGATGGCGACGGAGGAGATCGACGGCGCGCTCGTCGGCAACGCGAGCCTCAAGCCGGAGTCGTTCAGCCGCATCGCGCGGTTCCGCGTACAGTAGCCTCGCCGCGGATTCCGCGGCAAGGCGCGACACAAGGAGAGGGGTATGCTGTTCATCATCGTGGCGATCGTGCACGTGACGGCCTGCATCCTTTTGATCGTCGCCGTCCTGCTCCAGTCGGGGAAGGACGCGGGGCTCTCGGGGGCGTTCGGCCTCGGGGGCGGCGGGCAGACGATATTCGGCGCCCGGGCGGGGGACGTGCTCACGCGCGCGACCACCGTGCTCGCGGTGACGTTCGTGATCACCTGCCTCGCCTTCACTCGAATCCGCCCCCCCGGGGCGGGGTCGGTGGCGAGCAGCTCCGTCACCGCGAAGGTCCCGGCGCCGGCCGCGGAGCCCGTCTCCGCCCCCGTGCCGGCGGAGGCGGAAGGCGCGCCGGGGGAGGCGAGGTAGTTTCGCCCGCTGCGCGGCTGCACGGAACCGCCGGCCCTCGCGGCCGGCGGATTTTTCTTCCCGGGCCGCCGCCCCGGGCGCGCGGGTGCAACCGATGGGCGAGCTTCTCCTCGACCTCAGGGATCTCAGGACCCAGTACCGGACCGACGGCGGGGTCGTCAGGGCCGTGGACGGGGTTTCGCTCTCAATCTGCGCGGGCGAAACCGTCGGCCTCGTCGGCGAGAGCGCGTGCGGGAAAAGCGCCATGGCCCTCTCGATACTGGGACTCATCGAGCCCGGCGAGGGGTGCGTCGCGGGCGGGGAGGTGCGCTGGCGCGGAACCGATCTGCGCCGGCTCGGCCCCCGGGGGATGCGGCGCATCCGCGGCCGGGAGATCGCGATGATCTTCCAGGACCCGTTCGCCTCCCTGAACCCGGTCTTCACGGTCGGCGCGCAGATCGGCGAGGCCGTGCGGCTGCACCGCGGCGCCGGACGGCGCCGGGCGCGGGAGATCGCGCTCGAGGCCCTCGCGCGGGTCGGCATCCCCGACCCCGGCGCGCGCCTCGAAGAGTACCCGCACCGGCTCTCGGGGGGGATGCAGCAGCGGGTGATGATCGCGATGGCGCTCGCCTGCTCCCCGAGGATGCTGATCGCCGACGAGCCCACCACCGCCCTCGATGTCACCGTGCAGGCGCAGATCCTCGATCTCCTCTCCGAGGTGCAGAAATCGACCGGGATGGCGCTCCTGCTCATCACGCACGACCTCGGCGTGGTCTCGGAGATGGCGGACCGGGTCGCGGTGATGTACGCGGGAAGGATCGTCGAGGAGGGGCCCGCGGCGGCGCTGCTCTCCTCGCCGCGGCACCCGTACACCCGGGCGCTTCTGGATTCCATCCCGCGCCTCGGTGCGCGCCGTCGCCGTCTCAAGGTCATCGGCGGGAACGTGCCCGACCCGCTCGATTTCCCCCCCGGGTGCCGGTTCCATCCGCGCTGCGGGATGGCGGAGCGGATCTGCCGCGAGCGGGATCCGGCGCTGCGGGCGGTGGGGGAGGGACGGAGATCCGCCTGCCATTTCGCCGAGCGTATGGGTGGACGAGGCGGGCATTCCCCTTGACGAGGCGCACGGCGTGGTGCAAAATGACCGATTGTTCGATCGCGCCCGGGGCGTCGAGGCGCGGGACCGTGCGCGGGGAACGGAGTAAACGACGGCAAGAGAAGGAGCGGGGGATGAGCAGGCACTCGAGCTTCGGCGGCAGCGGCAAGATCAAGGTCAAGAGGAACGTCCTCAAACGATACGAGCGGATCGACCTCCTCAAGGCCAAGGGGAAATGGAAGGAGGGCGACAAGGCCCTCGGCCTCGCCAAGACAAAGGTCACGGGGTGATCTGAGGGGATGAAGCAGCGCCTGCAGAAACTGCTCGCCGACGCCGGTCTCGGGTCGCGCAGGGGGTGCGAGGCGCTCATCGTCGAGGGAAGGGTGAGCGTCAACCGCCGCGTGATCACGGAGCTCGGCGCCGCCGCGGACCCGGACCGGGACGTCGTCGCCCTGGACGGGGAGCGGATCCGTCCGGCGCCCAAGATGTACCTGATGCTCAACAAGCCGCCCGGCTTCCTCTGCACCAGCAGGGACGAGAAGGGGCGGCCCACGGTCCACCGGCTCCTGAAGGGGGTGCGCGGCAGGGTCTACACGGTGGGGCGCTTGGACGCGGACGCCGAGGGGCTCCTTCTCCTGACCAACGACGGAGACTTCGCGCAGCGGGTCGCGCACCCCGGCGGCACGGTCGGGAAGACCTACCAGGCGGAGATCCGGGGCGCGTTGGATTCGAAGGGGCGCACGGGCATCGAGCGGGGTATCGTGCTCGACGGCCGCAGGACGCTCCCCGCCGAGATTCTCCGGGAGGACCCGGTGGACGGAGGGACGAGGGTTTTGCTGCGCATCCGCGAGGGGAGAAACCGGCAGGTCAAGCGGATGTTCCTCTCGGTCGGGTGTCCGGTGCGCCGCCTGCGGAGGGTCGCGATCGGCGGGCTGGTGCTCGGCGACCTCCCGCGGGGGGCGTATCGGCGCCTCGAGCGGAAGGATATCCAGAAGCTGTTCGCCGGGGCCAAACCGCCGCGGGGAGGGGGGAGATGAACAACGCATTCTTGCGGCGCGGGGCGTGCGCCGGCCTTCTCGTCGCGGCCGTCTGGGGCGGGCCGTCGTCCGGCGCGCTGGGCCCTTTCCCCTGCGACGGCGAGATCAACACCGACAGCGCCAATCTGCGCGCGGGCCCGAGCCTCAACTACGAGGTGGCGCACCGTCTCGACCGCGGGGCGCCGGTGCTGGTCACCGGGCACAGGAGGGGGTGGTATCGCGTCGAGTCGCCGGAGGAGGCGATCTTCTACGTCTCCGCGCGCTACCTCTCCGACGGTGCGGTGGTCTGCGGCAGACTCAATGTCCGCGTCGAGCCGTCTCCCTCCGCGACCGTCGTCTGCCAGCTCGTGCGGGGAGAACAGGTCGAGGAGATCGAGCGGGACGGCGAGTGGGCGGCGATCAAGGCGCCCGACTGCGCGGAACTGTGGGTCAGCGCCGAACTGATCACCGTGTGCTCCGAAGAGGACGAGGAGGGGGAGGCGTCCGCCGCGCCGGCCGCGTCGCCGTCCGCACCCGCGGCCGCCCAGACGCCCGCGCCGGCCCCGTCGCCGGCCGCACCCGTGGCCGCCCAGACGCCCGCCCCGGCCCCGTCGCCGTCCGCACCCGCGGCCGCCCAGACGCCCGCGCCGCTCGCGTCGCCGCCCGCACCCGCGGCCGCCCAGACGCCCGCGCCGGCCGCACCCGCGGCCGCCCAGACACCCGCGCCGGCCGCATCGCCGTCCGAACTCGCGGTCGCCCGGACGCCCGCGCCGGCCGCGTCGCCGCCCGAACCCGCGGTCGCCCGGACGCCCGCGCCGGCCGCACCGCCGTCCGAACCCGCGGCCGTCCAGACGCCTGCGCCGGCCGCACCGCCGCCCGCACCCGTAGTCGCCCAGACACCCGCGCCGGCCGCGTCGCCGTCCGCACCCGTAGTCGCCCAGACACCCGCGCCGGCCGCACCGCCGCCCGAACCCGCGGCCGCCCGGACACCCGCGCCGGCCGCACCGCCGCCCGCACCCGCGAGCGAGGAGACGCCCGAGCCGGCCGCCGGGACGGCGAGCACTCGCGTCGCGGCCCGGCCCGAAAATGTTCCGTGCAGGAAGAGGGGAAAGCTTGTCCGGGCGGACGCGCGCGGGATGCGCGGTGCGCCGTACTGCCTTGTCGACGGTTTTTTCGTGCGGCGAGTCGTTGCGCTCGTCGATTCAAACACGGTCAATCTCGGACACTACGAAGGTGACCGGGTGAAGGTGTGGGGGTACGAGCGTTTCCGGGATCCGGCCGGCGTCCCTGTCGTGGATGTGCGCCGCCTCGAGGTGGAGTAAGCGCGGAGGCGGGGTTAAGGCGCACGGGGAACACGATTCGCCGCTCTCCATCACCGCGCCGCGAGCGGATCGCGTGAGCCGCTCGATCCCTCCATCGGCAATCAGGGCGGTTCCGGCGGGTTCCGGCAACGCGGGGAAAGGGGCGTCGGGGAGATGAAGGCGCGCACCTTTCGGGGGGGCGTGCACCCCTCGGGGCGCAAGGAGCTGACGGCGGGGCGCCCGATCAGGGTCGCCGCTGTTCCCGCATCAGTGAGGATCCCGCTCCACCAGAACGCCGGGCAGCCGCCGCGTCCGGTCGTGGAAGCCGGGCAGCGCGTCCGCACCGGCGAGCTGATCGCCGAGGCGTCGGGCCGCGTCTCCGCGTGCCTCCACGCGAGCATCTCGGGAACGGTCAAGTCGATCGGACCGGTCCCCGTCCCGTACGGGGGGACGGACACCGCGATCGAGATCCAGGGGGACGGGAACGACGAGCGGGGGTGGGGGCCGGGCGCGCCGGACCCGTTCGCCCTGACGGGGGAGGAGATCTCGGAGCGGATCCGCCTCGCCGGGATCGTCGGGCTCGGCGGCGCCGAGTTCCCGACGCATGTCAAGCTCCGGCCGCCGCCGGGGAAGAAGTTCGACTGCCTGATCATCAACGGGGCGGAGTGCGAGCCGTATCTGACCGCCGATCACCGCCTGATGGCGGAGCGTCCGGCCGACGTAATCGCGGGGACGCGCCTGCTGATGAAGGCCGCCGGCGTAGCCCGGGCCCGCATAGGCGTCGAGTCGAACAAGCCCGACGCCTTCTCGGCGATCGCCGCGGCGGCGGCGAGGGACAAAGGCATCGAGGTGATTTCGCTGAAGGTGAAGTACCCGCAGGGCGCGGAGAAGCAGCTGATCGCGGCGCTGCTCGGCCGGGAGGTCCCGCCCGGCGCCTTGCCCGCCGACGTCGGCACCGTGGTCCAGAACGCGGGGACCGCCGCGGCGGTCGCCGAGGCGGTGCGCGACGGCAAGCCGCTCTACGAGCGCGTGGTGACCGTCTCGGGGAGCGGGGTGCGGGAGCCGGGGAACTGGCTCGCGCGCGTCGGGACGCCGTTCTCGGATCTCGTCGCGCAGAGCGGAGGCCTCGTCCCCGGCGCCGCGATGGTCATCATGGGGGGGCCGATGATGGGGACGGCGCAGTGGACGCTCGATGTCCCCGTGGTCAAGGGGACCTCCGGGATCGTCGTCTTGACGGAGGACGAGACCGCCGCGGGGCACGACGCCCCCTGCATCCGCTGCGGCCGCTGCCTCGCGATATGCCCGATGGGGCTCTCGCCCGCCCTGCTGCGGCAGGCGGTGGAAAAGGAGCGCTGGGATCTGGCGGGGGAGCTCGGCGCGACGGAGTGCATCGAGTGCGGCGCCTGCGCGTTCGTCTGCGCCTCGGGACGCGACCAGGTGCAGGGGATCCGGAGGTCCAAGCTCGAGCTTTCGAAGAAGGGGGGGAAGGGTGGCTGACGCGTCCCGGCTTCTGATCCTCTCCTCCCCGCCGTTCGTGCGCGAGGGGGATTCGGTCGCGAGGGTGATGTGGCGCGTGAATCTGGCCCTGCTCCCCGCCCTGGCGTGGGGGGTCTGGTCGTTCGGGCCCGACGCCCTGCGCGTCACCGCGGCCTGCGCGGCGGCCTGCGTGCTCACCGAGGCGGCGATCCAGAGGCTGCGCGGGAAGCCGGTGACGGTGGCCGACGGAAGCGCTGTCGTGACCGGCATCCTGCTCGCCCTCAACCTCCCGCCCGGCATCCCGACCTGGATGACCGTCGTCGGGAGCGTCGTCGCCATCGCCGTCGCGAAGCAGGCGTTCGGGGGGCTCGGCTTCAATATCTTCAACCCGGCCCTGATCGGGCGGGCGTTTCTGATGGCCTCGTATCCGGCCCCGATGACCTCCTGGCGCCCCTACGGCGCGTGGGACGCCGTCACGACGGCGACCCCGCTCGGGATCGTCAAGGAGAAGCTCTCGGCCGCGCTCCCCTCGTACGCGGAGATGTTGTTCGGGAAAACCGGCGGCTGCATCGGCGAGACCTCGACGCTGCTGCTCCTCGCCGGGGCGCTGTACCTGCTCTGGAGAGGCGACATCACCTGGCATGTCCCGGCATCCTTCCTCGCGTCGCTCGCCCTCGTCAGCCGCCTGAGCGGCCGCGATCCGCTTTTCTCGCTGCTGGCGGGGGGGGCCGTGCTGGGCGCCTGCTTCATGGCCACCGACATGGTGACCGTGCCGCTCTCGGGGAAGGGGAGGCTGATCTTCGGCGCGGGGTGCGGCTGCATCGCCGGCATGATACGCGCCTGGGGCGGCTATCCGGAGGGGGTCTGCTACGCCATCCTCCTCATGAACGCGTTCACGCCGGTGATCGACCGGTACACGCAGCCCCGCCGTTTCGGCGGGAGGCGGAGGAGCGCGGGATGAGGGAGGCGGGTCGGCGCGGCTGTCGGGGAGTTGTCAGCCCCGCGCCAAGGACGCATCGGTGAACTGACATGGGCGACATCGCGAAGCTCTGCCTCATCCTGACCGTTGTCTGCGTCCTGAACGGACTGGCGCTCGGCTACGTCTACGACGCGACGAGGGCGGCGATCGATCGGAGCGCGGCCGGGCGGCTGGCCTCCTCCCTCGCGCTGGTCGTGCCCGGCGCAAAGAGTTTTTCGGAGAAGAAGCAGGCCTCCCTCGCGGGCGGTCGTTCGCTCGACTACTATGAGGGGTTCGACGCCGAGGGGAAGGCCGTCGGCTACGCCCTCTCCGCGGAGCGGCAGGGGTATCAGAGTCTTCTCAGAATGCTCGTGGGGATCGACGGGGCGGGGGTCATCCTGGGGATGCGGGTTCTCGAGCAGGCCGAGACCCCCGGGCTGGGGGCGCGCGTGGACGAGGTGGAAACGCGCGAGACGCTCTGGGGCCGTCTTGCGGCCCTCCTCGGCGCCGGGCGTGCGGCGGGGGGGGAGGCGCCCGGGGAGCCGTGGTTCCAGGCGCAGTACCGGGGGCTCGCGCCGAGCGAACTGAAGCTCCTCGCCTCCGCGGAGACGGGCGGCGGGATCCACGCCGTCACCGGCGCCACGGTCACGAGCCGCGCGATCACGGATGCGGTCCGGGAGTCGATCGAGCTCTTCCTCGCGGCGAAGAAGGACGGCGGCCGATGAACGCCACGAAAAGGAAACAGGACGGCTTGTGGAACGAGTTTGCGAAGGGGCTCTTCGCCCAGAACCCGATCTTCGTGATCGTCCTCGGCCTCTGCCCGACGCTCGCCGTATCGGTGAGCATCGAGAACGCGATCGGGATGGGGGCGGCCGCCAGCTTCGTGCTCCTGGCGTCGAACATCGTCATCGCGGCCCTGATGGCGCTTTTCGGCAAGATCCTCTCGCCGGGGATGCTCGCCCAGGTGAAGAAGATCAGGATACCGATCTACATCGTGATCATCGCCTCGTTCGTCACCATCGTGGATTTGCTGATGAACGGCTTCGCCCCGGCGCTCTACGCGAAGCTCGGCCTCTACGTCCCGCTGATCGTGGTCAACTGCATCATCCTGGGCCGGGCGGAGGCGTTCGCGGCGTCGAACGGCGTCGTCGCCTCGGCGCTCGACGCCCTCGGAATGGGGCTCGGCTTCACGCTGGCGATGCTCCTCCTCTCCACCGTGCGCGAGGTGATCGGGGCCGGGAAATTCTACGGGTACCCGGTCTTCGGCCCCGGCTACTCTCCGATGCTCATCCTCACGCTCGCCCCCGGGGCGCTCCTCACCTTCGGGCTGTTCATGGGGCTCTTCAGGCATCTGAAGAACATGCGAGGCGGCAATGGATCTCTTTGAACTCTTCTCCATATTCATCGGCGTCGCCCTGGTGCACAACTTCATCTTCTGCCAGTTCCTCGGCCTCTGTCCGTACATCGGCGTGACCGAGCGGACCTCCTCCGCGATGGGGATGGGGATGGCGGTCATCTTCGTGATGGTGATCTCCTCCGCGATCACCTGGGCGGTCTACCAGTGGCTGCTCGTGCCGCTCAAGATCACCTACCTGTACATCATCGCCTTCATCCTGGTGATCGCCGCGTTCGTCCAGCTCGTGGAGATGTTCCTCCAGAAATCGGTCCCCGCCTTGTACCGGGCGCTCGGCATCTACCTGCCGCTCATCACCACCAACTGCGCGGTGCTCGGCGTGGTGGTGCTCAACATGCGGCTCTTCGACTCGCCGAACAGCCTCGTGAAATGCGTCATCCAGGGGTTCGGGGGAGGGGCGGGTTTCATGCTCGCGATGCTCATCATGGCCGGGATACGGGAGCGGCTCGAGCTCGCGGACGTCCCCGCGGCGCTCAGGGGGATGCCGATCGCCCTCATCACCGCGGGGCTCACCGCGATCGCGTTCCTCGGTTTTGCGGGGTTGTCGATATAGCGGGAGAGGGGATGCCGTTTCGCCGTGCCGGTCGCGGTCGTTGAACGTCGAGGGGCGCTCGATATGTCTTCGGTGGTGCTCTACTCCACGGTCGTCCTCGGGGCGATGGGCCTCGCCCTCGGCTTCCTGCTCGCGGTCTTCAGCCGCATCTTCGCGGTGCGGCTCGACCCGAGGATCGAGGCGGTCTCCGACGCGTTGGCCGGGCTCAACTGCGGCGTCTGCGGCTACCCCGGCTGCGCCTCGTTCGCCGAGGCGATCGTGGCGGGGAAGGCGGCCGCGAACGGGTGCGCCCCGGGCGGGCGCCAGACGGTGCACAAGATCGCCGCGATCCTCGGCGGGGAGGCCGTCTTCGCCGAACCGATGGTCGCCGCGGTCCGGTGCAGGGGGGGGAGGAGCGCGGCGAAGGAACGGGCGGTCTACCGGGGCATCCGCGACTGCGTGTCGGCCGAACTGATCGGGGCGGGTCCCAAGGCGTGCGTCTACGGCTGCCTCGGGATGGGCTCCTGCGTCGACGCCTGCCCGTTCGGGGCGCTCCGGATGGGCGCCGAGAACCTTCCTGAACTGGTCGAGGAGAAGTGCACGGCGTGCGGGAAATGCGTCGCGGCCTGCCCGCGGCGGATCATCGCCCTGGTCCCCCGCCGGCAGAAGGTTTATCTGGGGTGCGTGTCGCGGGACAGGGGGAAACGGGTGAAGGAGGTCTGCGCCGCGGGGTGCACGGCGTGCGGTCTCTGCGCGAGCCCGAAGGTGACGCCGTCGGGGAAGGTGGTCTTGCGCGGCAACCTCCCCGATTTCCCGCCGGACTGGGAGGATTTCAAGGCCGCCGCGGAGAAGTGCCCGTCGCACTGCTTCGTCCTCCGCCCCTGACCTCCCGCGCGACGGTTCGACCGAGGGCGCGATCATGCTTTTGGACGGCACAAGGATAGGCGCGGAGATCCGGCGCGAGGTCGCCGGCGGCGTGGCGGCGCTCCGCCGGGAGCGGGGCGTCGTTCCCGGCATCGCCTTCGTCTCCGTCGGCGACGACCCCGCCTCCCGTTCCTACGTGGCGATGAAGGAGAAGGGCTGCGCCGAGGTCGGGATACGCTCCCGGCAATGCACCTTCCCCGCCGCCGTCGGGAAGGGCCCGCTCCTCGAGACGATCCGCCTCCTCAACCTCGATCCGGCGATCCACGGCATCCTCGTCCAGCTCCCCCTGCCGCCCGGCATCGACGCCCTCGAAATCCTCTCGGCGGTCTCGCCGGAGAAGGACGTGGACGGGTTCCACCCGCTCAACGCCGGGAGGACGCTGCTCGGCGCCGGGGGATTCCGCGCGTGCACGCCGGCGGGCATCGTCGAGCTCCTCCTGCGCTCGGGCGGTTCGTGGGAGGGGAAGGACGTGGTGGTGGTCGGGCGCAGCGCGATCGTGGGGAAGCCGCTCGCCGCGATGCTGATGCAGCGGGACAGGCGGGCGAACGCGACCGTGACGGTCTGCCACACCGGGACGCGCGATCTCGCCGCGCACACCCGGCGCGCCGACATCGTGGTCGCGGCGCTCGGGCAGCCGCGCTTCCTCAAGGCGGCGATGGTCCGCGAGGGCGTCACGGTCATCGACGTCGGCATCAACAGGATCGAGGACCCCGCCTCCCCGCGCGGCTACCGGATCGCGGGCGACGTGGATTTCGACGAGGTCGCCCCGAAGGCGGAGGCGATCTCCCCCGTCCCGGGAGGCGTCGGGCCGATGACCATCGCGATGCTCCTGTCCAACACGCTCCTGGCCGCGCGCCGGCTGGCCCGCTGAGGCGTCCCCGCGGCGTTCGCGCCCCCGTCCGTTCACGGCTCGCCGCTCCGGGCCTTGACTTTCCCTTGCGCGCGGGGTATCCGTGAAGGTGGAGGGAACGGGGTGCCCGGGGCAGGGTATCCGAGGCCTTCCGCGCGCCTGGACGCCCCGGGGGTCCTCGGATCGGCCCGCGGGCACCCTTCCCGTCTTCGCCTCCCGCGCCTCTTTGTAACCCCGCGGGGAATGTGCTATTTTCAACCGTATGCGTTCCGATCTCCGCGCACCCCCCGCCGACCTGGAGGCGGCGCGCCGCCTCCTCGCGGACTGCTGCCTGCGCGCCCCCTCCGCGGCGCGTCTGCTCGACCGCCTCGCCTCCGGCGAATCGCCCGGCGTCTCCGGCGTCTTCGGTTCCGCCTCCGCCGTGCTGCTCGCGGCGGCGCGGGAGCGGCTCCGGAAGCCGATCCTCCTCGTGACGCCGGGGCCGCGCGAGGCCGAGGAGGCCGCCGGGGACCTCGCCACGGTCGCGGGCGGATCGATCCTGCTCTTCCCGGCGTGGGAGACGCTGCCCGGGGAGGGGATCGAACCGCACCCGGATCTGGTAGGCGACCGGTTCCGCGCCCTCGCCGCCCTCGCCGCTGCGCGGCCCGCCGGCGCCCCCCCGATCGTCGTCGCCCCCGCGCGGGCGATCGCCCAGCGCGTCCCGCTCCCCGCGGCGTTCGCCGCGGAGATCCTCTGCATCCGCCGCGGGGGGAGCGTTTCGATCGAGGAGCTCGTCAGGCGGCTCGAGGGGGGCGGCTACCGCAGGGTGGAGATGGTCGAGTGGAAGGGGGAGTACTGTGTCCGGGGCGGCATCGTCGACGTCTTCCCCCCCGACGCGGAGGAGCCGGTGCGGCTGGAGCTCTGGGGCGACGAGGCGGCGACGATCAGGTCGTTCCACGCGGGGACGCAGCGCGCCTCCGGGGAACTGGACGCCGTCGCGCTCACCCCGGCGTCCGAGAAGGCCCTCCTCGAACGCCGGGCGGCGGCGCGGGGGACCATCCTCGACTACCTCCCGGCGAGCGCCCTCGTGGCGCTGCAGGAGCCCGCGGCGGTGGACAAGGCGTTCGACGGCCTCCAGGGGACCGCCGGGGCGTTCCTCTCCCCGGAAGAGACGAGAGCGGCCCTGGATGCGCGGCAGGCGCTGCGCCTCGCCCTGCTGCCGGCCGACGGCCTCGAGATGACGCTCTCTCCGGATTTCCGATCGCTCGAGCCGTACCGCGCCCTCGCCCTGGGGCCGGAGACGGGCGGGGGGTGGGGGGGGCGCATCTTCACGCAGCTGGCGGAGTGGGCCGCCGCGGGGGCGCGGATCTGCCTCTTCTGCAACGCCGCGGGGGAGCGGCAGCGTTTGGAGGAGCTGCTCCGCGAGCGCGGCATCGTCTTGCCGCCCGAGAGCGTTGTCGCGCTGGGTTCGTTGCGCGCGGGGTTCTTCTCGCCCGCGGGACGCCTCGCCGTCGTCACCGACGGGGAGCTGTTCGCGCGCTACCGCGTGCGGCGCTTCCGGAGAAGATTCAAGGGCACCGCCCAGATCACGGGGTTCGCGGCATTCAGGGCCGGCGACCGCGTGGTGCACGCGGGGCACGGGATCGGGATCTACCGCGGCGTGGCGAGGCTCCCGAAGGACGGCGTCGAGCGCGACTTCCTCGTCCTCGAGTACGCGGAGAAGGCCAAGCTCTACGTCCCGATTGACCAGGCGGGGCTCGTGGAGCGGTACGTGGGGGTCGGGAAGGGGGCGCCGCTCCTCGACCGGCTCGGCGGCTCCCGCTGGAAATCCGCGCGGGTGGCGGCGCAGCGGGCGATATTCGACTACGCGGCGGAGATCCTCCAGCTCCAGGCCGCGCGGCGGGCGCAGCCCGGCTTCGCCTTCCCGGCGGGCGGGGACTGGGAGCGGGAGTTCGAGGAGGCGTTCATCTACGAGGAGACGCCGGACCAGGCGGCGGCGATCGCGGAGATGAAACGCGACATGGAGAGCCCGCACCCGATGGACCGCCTCATCTGCGGGGACGTCGGCTACGGGAAGACCGAGGTGGCGATGCGGGCCGCATTCAAGGCGGTGACGGCGGGGAAGCAGGCTGCCGTGCTCGTCCCCACGACGGTCCTGGCGCAGCAGCACCTGCGCACCTTCTCGGACCGTTTCGCCGACTACCCGGTGCGGATCGAGATGCTGAGCCGATTCCGCACCGGCCGGGAACAGGCGGCGGTGCTCGAGGGGCTTGCAGACGGGACGGTCGACATCGTCATCGGGACGCACCGCCTCGTCCAGGGCGACGTGGCGTTCAAGGATCTCGGGCTCGTCATCATCGACGAGGAGCAGCGGTTCGGCGTCCGGCACAAGGAGCGGCTGAAGAAGCTCCGCCTCACGGTGGACGTGCTCACCCTCACGGCGACGCCGATCCCGCGCACCCTCTACCTGTCGCTGTCGGGGATACGGGACATGTCCACGATCGAAACCCCGCCGGAGGACCGGCTGTCGGTCGAGACGACGGTGCGGGGGTACGACAGGCGCCTCATCGCGGAGGCGATCCGGCGCGAGCTCGCCCGGGAGGGGCAGGTCTATCTCGTCCACAACCGCATCGAGACGATCGACCGGGCGAGGGAGGCGGTGGAGCGGCTCGTTTCCGAGGCGACGGTGGCCGTCGCGCACGGGCGGATGGGGGACGAGGAGCTCGAGGAGGTGATGCGCCGCTTCGTCGAGGGGGATGTCGACGTCCTCGTCTGCACGACCATCATCCAATCCGGCCTCGATATCCCCAACGCCAACACCATCCTCATCGACCGCGCGGACCGGTTCGGCCTCGCCGAGCTCTACCAACTGCGCGGGCGCGTCGGGCGCTACCGGCACCGGGCCTACGCCTATCTCCTCTACCCGCCGGGGGAGCGGCTCCTCGACGACGCGCAGCAGCGCCTGCAGGCGATCCTCGACCATCCGGGCCTCGGCGCCGGCTTCAGGATCGCCCTGCGCGACCTCGAGATCCGGGGCGCGGGGAACATCCTCGGGCACGAGCAGAGCGGCCACATCGCCGCCATCGGCTTCGATCTCTACTGCAAACTGTTGAAGCGGAGCGTCGACCGGATGCGGGGGAAGGAGATCACCGGCATCGAGGAGATCGGGGTGAACCTCCCGTACCGGGCGGAGATCGCCGCGGCGTACGTTCCGTCGGAGTCCCAGCGGATAGATCTGTACCGGAGGATGGGGGGGATCAGCGCGGAATCGGACGTGGAGGCGCTCGAGGGGGAGATGCGCGACCGGTTCGGGCCGCCTCCGCCCGAGACGAAGCTCCTCATCGAGATCTGCCGGCTGCGGCTCGCCGCGCGGGAGCGGGGGATCAGGTCGGTGTCGCTGAAGGAGGACCGGATCGTCGCCGTGCGCCACGGCGAGGAGCTCCGGCCCGGCGGCCGCTATCCGCGCCTCGTCGCCCGGGATCCTCTCGCCGCCGTGCGGGAGATCCGAAACACGCTGGCGCGCCTCTGATCCGCGCCCCGGTTTTTCCGGGCGGTCGCGCCCGGGCCCGGATCGAATCCCGTGTCGAATCCCGTTGCCGCGGCGGCGGAGGAGACGCTATACTGGCCTGACTGGACCGGCCGTCCGGCGGTGTCGTCCGCGGGGCGCCGGCGCGCCGGAGACGGCGCCCGGAAAGGAGGGGGGGATGGAGGAGAAGGGGCTGTGCGGACTGCTGTTCGATCTCTCGTTTTCCGAGTTCGTCACCACGCGCGTCATCAAGGTGCTCTTCGTCGTGGGCATCGTCTTCTCCGCGCTCGGGGCGCTGGCGATGATCGGCGCGGGATTCGCCGCGGGCGCGGGCAGGGGGATCCTGATGCTCGTGCTCTCCCCGCTCGTCTTTCTCCTGTACGCGCTCGTCGTCAGGGTCTGGTGCGAACTGATCATCGTGGTCTTCCGCATCGCGGAGAACACGAGCCGGCTCGCGGGTCAGAACAAGGGGTGAGTTCGCCCGCGTCCGCCGGGCGCCGCGCCGGCGCATCCCCCCGCCGCGCGCGTTTTCCGTCGAACCAAGGAGGGCGTCATGCAGATCGCCGCCGTGCTGTTTTTCGCCGCGCTCCTCATCGCGCTCGTTATGATCAAGAAGTCGCAGGGGAAGAGGTAGCGCCCCGCGGCGCCTGATTCCCGATGCCCACGTTCACCGTTCCATGCCGAAGCGGGCGGTCGCTCCACGCTCCAGACGCGGCCCCGGCGCCCCGCCGCGGGCCGTTCCTGCGCGCCGCGGGCGCGGCGGCCGCCGCATTCCTGTTGTGCGCCGCCGCCCCCCCTCGCGCGCAGGCCGAGATCAAGGAGCAGATCGTCGCCGTCGTGAACGACGAGATCATCACCTACTCGGAGCTGGAGAAGATCCTCGCCCCCGTCTTCGAGCAGTACGAGCAGAGCTACTCCGGCGCGGAGCTGTTCACGATGCTCCAGCAGGCGCGCCGCGACGTCCTCTCCCACCTTGTGGAGGAGCGGCTCATCCTCCAGGAGGCGAAGCGGCTGAAGATCCAGGAGCAGCTCGGGGACGAATTCGCGAAGGAGGTCGAGGGGGCGATCGCGGCGGTGAAGGCCAGATTCCCGTCCGCGGAGGAGTTCGAGAAGACTCTCGCGCGGCAGGGGTTCACGATGGAGTCGTACCGCGCGCAGGAGGAGCGGCGCGCCCTGGTGCGGGCGATGCTGATCAAGGAGGTCTCGTCGCGCTGCAGCGTGTCGCCGGCGGAGATCGTGGCGTACTACGAGGGGCACCCGGAGGAGTTCACGGAGGGCGAGAGGATCCACGTGAGCCAGATATGGATCAAGGAGACGCCCGAGAAGCCGGCTGAAGCGGAGCGGCTCGCGCGCGAAATCCTCGCGCGCCTCGAGGCGGGCGAACCGTTCGCGGAGCTCGCGAAGAAGCACTCGGACTGCCCCTACGCGCGGAAGGGGGGCGACTGGGGGTTCATCGGGCGGGGGCACTGGAACCGCGAACTCGAGGACGCCGCCTTCGCCCTCGCCCCCGGATCCCGCAGCGGCATCGTGAGATCCCCGCTCGGGTACCATCTCATCGCCGTGCACGAGAAACAACCCGCCTCCGTGAAGTCCCTCTCGGACGTCTACCGGGATGTCGAGGAGAAACTCTTCCGGGAGAAGGTGGGGGTGAAGCGCGGCGAATGGATCGCCCGCCTCAGGAAGAAGGCGTACCTATCGATGGTGGACTGAGATGACGGAGAAACGAAACGCGCCGGCGGCGACGCCGGCGCTCGCCGTGACGATGGGGGACCCCGGCGGCATCGGGCCGGAGGTGGTCTTGAAGGCGCTCCTGCGGAAGCCGGTGCGCCGCGCCTGCCGCCCCGTCGTCGTCGGCGACCTCGCCGTGCTGCGCCGGTGCGCCCGCCTCCTCGGGCTTCCCGCCCGGCTTGTCTCCGTACGGGGGATCCGGGAGATCCCGCGCGGGGCGGGCGCGATCCCCGTCATCGAACCGTGCGCCTCGATCCGCCGCCACCGCTGGAGCGCGGTGCGCCGTGACCACGGCGCCGCCTCGATGGAGTACGTGCGGCACGCGGTCGCCCTGGCGCTCGCGGGCGAGGCCGACGGCGTCGTCACCGCTCCGATCTGCAAGGAGGCGATCCACCGGGCGGGGTACCGCTTCCAGGGGCACACCGATTTTCTGGCGCACCTCACCGGGGCGCGGCGGCACGCCATGATGCTCACCGGCGGCGGGCTCAGCGTCGTCCTCGTGACGATCCACGTCGCCCTCTCCGCCGTGAGCCGCCTCGTCACGCGCCCGGCGGTCCTCGAAGCCGTCCGCCTCGCGCACGAAGCCGCCTTGCGGATGGGGAGGCGAAGGCCCCGCGTGGCCGTCTGCGGCCTGAACCCGCACGCGGGCGAGGCGGGGGCGTTCGGGGACGAGGAGCGCCGCGCGATCGCCCCGGCGATACGGGCGGCGCGCCGCGAGGGGATCGACGCCCGCGGGCCGTTCCCCCCGGACACGCTCTTCGTCGCCCGGTCGCGGGAAGGGTACGACATCGTCGTCGCGATGTACCATGACCAGGGGCTGATACCGCTCAAGATGCTCGCCTTCGAGCGCGGCGTGAACGTGACGCTCGGCCTCCCGATCGTGCGGACCTCCCCCGACCACGGGACGGCGTTCGATATCGCCGGCCGGGGCGTCGCCGATCCCGGGAGCATGGTCGAGGCGCTGCTGCTCGCCGCGCGGCTCTGCGGGCGGGGAAGGCGCCGCCGCCTAACCGGAACGGACCGGGCATGCCGGGCGGGCGCGAAGATCGCGGCGCGATGAACATTCCCCGCCCCGCGGAGACGCTCGCGTCCCTGGGCGTCAGGCCGAGCGCGCGGCGCGGACAGGCGTTTCTCGTGCGCCGGGAGACGGGGAGCAGAATCGCCGGCGTCGCCTCGCTCGACGCGGGGGACGCGGTGCTCGAGATCGGCCCGGGCCTCGGCGCCCTCACCGACGCCCTCCTCGGCGCCGCGGGGCGCGTGGTCGCCGTGGAGAGCGACCGCCGGCTCGCGGCGTGGCTGCGCGAACGCTTCCGCGGCCGCGCCGATTTCGAGCTGATCGAGGGCGACGCGCTCAAGATCGATCTCTCGGCGCTCCTGCGGCGGATGGCCTCGGGCGGGAAACGCGTCAAGGTAGTGGCCAATATCCCGTACTCCATCAGCGGGCCGCTGATCGCGCGGCTCGTGCGGCTGTCCGGCTGCTGGGCGATGATGGCGCTCACCGTCCAGCGCGAACTCGCCCTGAGGATCGCCGCCGAGCCCGGGGGGAAGGCGTACGGCGCCTTCACCGTGCTCTGCCGCTGCCGCGCGACGGCGCGCGAGGCGTTGACGATCGCGCCGGGGGCGTTCTACCCGAGACCGGAGGTGGTCTCGTCGGTGGTCGTCTTCGCGCCGCTGGCCGTGCCCGTATTCCCGCCCGCCGAGGAGGAGCGGCTCCTCGCCATGGTGCGGCTGCTCTTTTCGCAGCGCCGGAAATCGATCGGCACGGTCCTCAGGAGGTCCGCGCGGGGGTTTCCGTGGGCAGGCAGGATCGAGGAGGCGTTCGCCGCGTGCGGGATCGACCCCGCGGCGCGGCCCGAGCGTCTCTCCCCGGAGGAGTTCAATCGCCTCGGGGAGGCGCTCCGCCGGGCGGGGTGGGGGAGGTGGCGTACATGAAGAAGATGCTGATCGCCGCGGCCGTCTCCGCGGCCGCCGTCACCGGCTGCGCAGAGGAGCCGGCGGAGGAGGCGCGGCGTCCGAAAATCCCGTCCCTGCAGGGACGGCTCGTCTACCAGCGCGGCGAGGGGAACAGGAGCGAGCTGTGGCTGATGGACCTCTCCACGCGCAGGAGCGTCCGACTCACGGACAACGACGTCCTCGACGAGTACCCGCGCTGGTCGCCCGACGGGAAGGAGATCGCCTTCTACTCCGACCGCGACGGGACCCGCCGGCTATACCTGATGGACGCCGCGGGGGGCAACGTCCGCCGCCTGACCGGCGCGCTGCCGGTACAGGAGGATCCGACATGGTCGCCCGACGGGCGGCGGCTCTGCTTCTGGGGGCGGCACGACGCGAAGGGGCCCGAGAATCTCTACCTGATACGCCGCGACGGGACCGAAATGACGAACCTCACCCGCTCCCGCAAAGGGACGCGCCGCGTGCCCGCCTGGTCGCCGGACGGCTCCCGGATCGCCTTCACCTCCAACCGCTACCTCAACCACCAGGTCTACCTGATCGGGGCGGACGGCGCGGGGGAGCGGCGCCTGACGGGAAACCCGCGCGGGGCGTGCCGCCCGCGATGGTCCCCGGACGGGAAGAGGATCGCCTACTCGGACGGCGGCTACGGGGTGCGCAAGAACGTCGACATCTGGGAAATGGACCCGGACGGCGAACGGAAGATCCGGCTCTCGAAGGGGGAGGGGAACGACTACGACCCCGCCTACGCGCCGGACGGAAGATGGATCATCTTCGCCTCCGACCGGACCGGGTGCTACGAACTGTACCTGATGCGGCGCGACGGGAGCGACGAAACGCGCCTGACGGAGTTCGGGGGCTACACCCGGTACCCGGATTGGACGCGGTGACCGGCGGGGATCCCCGCGGCGTCACCGGTCAGTCCATCGGGGGAGGGTCCCCCTCGGGCGGCGGCTCCTCGTCGGGCGGCGGCGCCTCCGGGGGAGGCTCCGCGTCGGGCGGCTGGTCGGGCGGCGCGTCGGGGGGGGGCGGCTGGTTCTCCGGCTGCGCGGCGGGCGCCTCCGCGTCCTGTGCGGGGCGGCGCGGCGGCCTGCGCCGTCTCCGCCTGCGGCGCTGCAACGCCTCCTCCCGCGCCCGCGTCTCCTCCTGGCGCTCCTGCCCGACCGACGGATCTCCGCCGGAAACCGGGGGCGGCGCGCTCCCGGTCCCCTCGTCCATCACGGTCACCTCGCTCACCACCATCTGCCCGTCGATCTTGCGCGACTTCGCCATATAGCTGCCGAGGAGCCGGCTCAAAAACTCCTCGTAGGCCGCGTCTCGCAGGTCGAGTGTCGCGGTGGCGCTCTTGCCCGCGAACTTGTTGAAGGTGACGCCGCTTTTTCGCGAGAATTCGGAGAGGAGTTGCTCCACCGGCGCCTCGTTGGAGGTCACGGTGATCCGCCCGTTCTCGCAGCGCATCTCGAACCCCCCTGTGGGGACGGGGGTCGCCGAGGACCGGGGCGGGAGGGCGGCCGCAAGGCACAGCAGCGCGGACAGCAGGGACAACGGCGTAGGTCTCATCGCGGCGCAGTTCCAGTGCGGGCAGTCTAGCACCCGAGGCGGGCCAGGGCAAGCCGTTTCTGCGCGTAGCGCAGCGCCCCGATGAGCCCGTTGCCGAGCAGAAGGGCGAAGGCGGCGTTCCCCGCCGCGTGAACGGCGTCGAACGGGAACGAGGCCGCGTTCACCGCGAGCCACGACCGGAGTGAGAGGGGGTGCACGAACGAGTACCAGTACCAGAAGTTCATTATCCAGCCGAAGAGGAAGCCCCACGCGGCGGTGAACAGGGCGAGCGCGCCCCGACCCACCCGCGGCGCCGAGACGCCCAGCGCCCCCGCCGTGAGGCCGCACGCCCCCCACGCGACCATCTGCCAGACGGTCCAGGGGCCGTGCCCGAGGAAGATGTTGGAGACGAGGGCGGCGACCGCGCCGACGAGGAAACCGGCCGCGGGGCCGAAGACGAAGCCGGAGGCGGCGACGACGAACGTCGCCGGCTGGAGTCCCGGCACGGCGGCGAACGGGAGCCGGCCGAGGGCCGCGAGCGCCGCCAAAACGGCGATGAGCGGGATCTCGCGCGAGGAGAGCCGGCCGCGCTCGAAGCGGAGGAACGCCGCCCAGAGGGCCGCAACGGCGACGAGCATGCTGAGGAGGGCGCGGGTCATGGGACCGGCGCCTCCGCCGCGGCGCGTTCCGCGAAGCGCCGGAAGAGGCGGCCGGCCAGGGGCGGATCGAACGGGGCCCCGGCGAGGACCGTGCCGGCCGGCCCCTCCGCGGCGACGACGCCGTCGGAGAGCAGGACGACGCGTCCGGCGCACCCCGCGGCGAAGCCGAGATCCTGTGTCACGAGCAGGACCGCCGCGCCGCGCGCCGCCGCGGCTTCGAGCATCGAGGCGAGGCGGCGCTTCAGGAGCGGGTCCTGCCCGCGGGTCGGCTCGTCGAGGAGGAGCAGGGGCGGACAGGCGGCCATCGCCGCTCCGAGCGCCACGCACTGCCGCTCCCCCGCGGAGAGTTCGCGCGGGTTCCTCCCCGCGAGGCGGGCGAGCCCCCAGGCGTCGAGCAGGCGCGCCGCGTCGCCGTCTTCGGCGCGGCCGAGGAGGCGCGAGGTGTAGCCGATCTCCTCCTCCACGGTGTCGTGGAAGAGGAAGTCGCCGGGGTTCTGCGTGAGGTAGCCGCAGGCGGCGGCGCGCTCCCGGTTCCGCATCAGGGCCGGGTCCCCGCCGTCGAGCAGGACCGCGCCGCCCGAGGGGCGGAGGAGGCCGCAGGCGAGCTTGAGGAGCGTGCTCTTCCCCGCCCCGTTGGGGCCGAGCAGGGCGGTGATCTCCCCGGCGCGCAGCTCAAGACTCACCCGGTCGAGGACGGGCGGGCCGTCGCGGTAGGCGAACGCGACGCGGTCCAGGCGGAGGATCGGGCGGGGCGGGGGGGGCGTCCCCGGGACGACGCGGCGCGCCCCGCGCGCGCTCGGCGCGCCGGCCCCGGAGCCGGGCAGATAGTCCGGCGCCGCCTCCGCCGCCCACCGGCGGAACTCCGGCGGCGCGCCGTCGAAACGGGGACGGCCACGGTCGAAATAGATGACGCGTTCGGCGGCCTCGAGACAGCGCTCGACGCGCTGTTCGACCAGCACGATCGTGCAGCCGAGGTCGCGGCGGAGACGGGAGAGGAGCGAGAGGAGGTCCTCCGCCGCCGCGGGGTCGAGCTGCGAGGTCGGCTCGTCGAGCACGAGCGTCCGCGCCCCCGCCGCCATCGCCGCCCCGAGGCAGACCCGCTGCCGCATCCCGCCGGAGAGTTCGTCGACCCGCGCCCCCAGAAGATCCTGGATGCCGAGGCGCTCGGCGATCTCCTCCACGCGCCGGCGCGCCGCCGCGGGGGGGATCCCGAGGTTCTCCGGCCCGAACGAGAGCTCCCGCTCCACGCGTCTCATCAGCGCCTGCCGCTCGGGATCCTGGAGCACGACGCCGATCTCCGCGTGGAGGATGCGCCGGTCGATCCGCTCGATCGGCTCGCCGCGGAACAGGAGGCGCCCACCGACCGTTCCGCCGAAGAAGCTCGGCACGAGGCCGGCGAGGGCGAGGGCGAGCGTCGACTTGCCCCCTCCCGACGGGCCGGTCACGAGCGCGAACCCCCCCTCCTCCAGCGACAGGGAGACCCGGTCCAGCGCGGGGCGGGGCGCGCCGGGATAGAGGTAGGTGAACCGCTCTGCCAGAAAATGGCTCACCGGGCCGCCCTCCGGGCGAGGGCCACGGCCGCCGCGAGCGGCGCCGCGGCCGCGAAAAGCCACGGCAGGTCCGCCGCGATGCAGAGCCGGCCGAGGCGCGGGTAGAAGACGAAGGCACCCTTGCCGAGAACGAGGCCGGCGCCGGTCGCGGCGAGCGAGAGGGCCGCGCCGAAGGCGAGGACCCGGTCGGCCCGTCTCCAGGGCGGCGCGGGGGCGGCGCTGCGCGCGCCGCAGCCGAAGCCGCGGGTCTGGAGCGCGACGGCGGTGTCCCACGCCCCCTCGAGGGAGGAGACGAGGAGGGCGTGGAGGATCGGGCGGGAGGCGTTGATCCGGGAGAGAAGGTTCCGGTCGTCCAACGCGGCGCCGCGGACCGCCATCACGCTGCGGATCCTGCCGAGGTCGCGTCGCATCCGGGGGATCGCGAGAAGGGCGAGGGAAACCGCGAGCGCCGTCTTCGGCGCGAAGCGGGAACAGAGGGCGAACGCCCCGTCGGCGTCGGCGAGCGTTTCCGCGAGGGAGAAGGCGGCTATCGCGAGGGCGATCCTGAGGCCCGAGGAGAGGCCGAAGACGAGCGGCTCGAGGCGGAGCGTGAACGGGAGAAACAAGACGCGCGGCGGGACCAGCACCGTCTCCCCGGACCGCGTCAGGAGGACGTTGACGAGGGCGAAGAGGACGGCGGAGGGGACGGCGATTGAGAGCGTCTTCCCGCACGCCCGCGGACCGGCGGCCGCGGCGAGGGCGGCGAGGGCGGCGGCGAGGAGGACCCCGAGCCAGAGGGGGTTGCCCCACGCCGCCGCGGGAAGGAAGACGGCGGCGGCGGCGAGGAGGGCGGCGAGCGGGTGGAAGCCCGCCGCCGTCCGGCTGCGCACTGCCGGCGGCGCTCCGACCGCGGTCATTCGATCACCGGCGCAGGGAGGACGTCGTCCCCCGCGACCACCGCGGAGGCCATCCCCCGGATCCTTTCCGGGCGTGAGATCAGCACGTCGGCGGCGGCGCAGGCGCGCGCCGTGTCCGTGCCGGTGACGAGCCAGAGCGGCGCGGGGCGCGTCGCGCCGCCCACGACCGCGACGAGCGCGCCGGCGCCGGGATGGGAGGAGCGCGGCGTCCCGGCGAGGTCGAGGCGGCGCATCCCGGCGGCGCCGCCATCCACGAACAAGCCCGTGCGGGCGCCGTCGGAGATCGAGCGTTTCACGAGCGGGACGCGCGCGATCCCGTCCCAGGGGCCGATGACAAGCGACGGGGCGTCGGACGGCGGCTCGGATTCCGCCAGCGGCGCAACGCGCACCCCGGCTGCGCCGCGTCGCGCCAGCGCGGAGACGAGCCCCCTCGCCGCCGCCTCGGCGCCGGGGCTGAAGAGGACGCGCGGGGGCAGGGAGCCGTCCCGCGCCGCCTGGACGAACGGATGCGGGTAGCCGCCGATGATCGCCCGGACCTGCCGCACCCCGTCCCACAGGTGGAGATCCCACTGGAGCATGTCGCCCGGTTCGGGGATGCAGGACGCCGCCCCCCGCTCCGCCAGAATCCCGTTCAGGTAGTAGAACCACGCCTGCCCGGCGTCCCGCGCCCCCTTGGCCGGCAGGCCGTTGATCCGCGACACGAAGGCGCCGCCGAACGCGGTCTCCACCTGCGCGCACTCCTCGAGGAGGCGGAGGGCCGAACGCCCGCGCGCGGGAACGGACCGCTCGGCGAGGGGCGGCGAGGAGAAGTTGCGGCAGACGAGGACGGCGACCTCGGCCCCGCCTGCGGGGGGCGGAGCGGAGGCGGCGAGGGCCGCCGCGGCAACCATCCCGAGTATCGGATGCATCCGGTCCCCCCGCGCCGCATCGGTCCCTAGTAGTGCACGGCGCACACCGCGTCCAGGTCGAATCCCGACGACCCGGCGCCGGAGCACGACCCCAGATCGGTCACGTGCCGCACGCGATCGCCGTTCCGGTCGACGAGCCAGCCGTCGCCCGTGGCGGTGATGCGGACGAAGCGCACCCAGTCGAGGTTGAGCGCGTCGAGGTCGAAGGCGTCTCCGCCGGCCGCGGGCGTGCGCGGGTCGGGGGAGCCGCCGCTGCTGTACGTCGGGGAGACGCCCGCGAAGCCGCGCGACGAGCCGTCGGCGTCGAGGTAGCAGTACGGATTGTAGAGGTTGAGTTCCCCGGTGTCCGTGTAGTGCGGGACGAAGTCGAAGGGGAAGGTGTGAAACAGCGCCCCGTCTTTGCTCACGGAGACCACCGCGGGCTCGATCCAGCGCCGCCGGGGGTCGCCCCCGGCGAAGAAGGCGTTCTCGAAGACGATGAAATCGGGGCCGGGGCCGTTCACGACGAGGTTGTCGGTGAACTCGAGCGTGATGCTGCCCCCGTACGGCGCCGACGCCCCGTTGTCGGTGTTGGCCCTGGCGTGCAGGGAGACGACGTGGGTCGACCCCATCGCCGCCCCCGCCCCGCGCGGGGCGCCGAGCGCCCACGAGAGGGACGACGAACCGTAGCCGCCCGGCGAGAGCGGATTGAACGAGACGACCCTGTCGGCGAACGGGTCGGCGGGGCCCGCGAGCGTCACCTCGCGCGGGACCGCGACCGCCCTCGCCTCGTCGGGGATGACGCCCGCGACGCCCGAGGCGGTGTAGGGGAGGGCGGCGTAGTGGCAGGCGGCGTCGTTGACGAGGCCGGTGTCGAGGAACTCCGTCCCGGCGCCGCGGTAGACGATGACGCCGTCCTCGGGGCTGGACGGGGGGGAGGCGGGGGAGCGGAGGATGACGGTGAACGAGAAGTCGGGGTGCGCGGGATTGGTCCAGGCGAGGGCGACCTTCCGGTCGCTGGGCGCGGCGGAGAGGCCGGAGACGGAGAGGAGGGCGGGTTCGGAGACACGGATCGCCAGGTTCCTCTCCGCCTGCTCCGCCGCGGCGTCGGCGACGGCCGCCGTGAACGGGTAGTCGCCCGCGGTCGCCGCGACGGTGCCGCGGATGCGGCCCGAGGCGGCGTCGAGCGAGAGGCCCGAGGGGAGCCCGCCGCGCGGGAGCGACCATCGGTACGGCGGGGTCCCCCCTTCCGCATCGAGAGACGCCTCGTACGCCGCGTCGCGGGTCGCGTCCGGGAGATTGGAGGTGACGACGGTGAGCGCGTCGGCGTAGACGAGGAGTTCGAGCTCCGCGGCCGCCTCCTGCCCCTGCGCGTCGGTTACGCGCGCCGTGACGAGCAGATCGGCGGGCTCCCCGGGCGTGCCGCCGATGACGCCGCGCGCGGGGTCGATCCTGAGGCCGGCCGGGAGGGCGCCCGGATGGATCCGCCATTCGTAGGGGGGGGTCCCGCCGGAGGCCTCCAGCGTCTGCTCGTACGGCGCGCCGACGAGCCCCTCCGCCAGCGTTTCGGTCAGGATGAGGAGCTCCACCCCGCGGACGGTGAGGGCGTACTCGGCGACGTCGGCGTTCGAGCCGGCGTCCGAGACCATCGCCCTGAACACCCACCGGCCCCCGGCGGACGGGACCCCGCCGACGAGGCCGCTCGCCGGCTCCAGCGAGAGCGCGTCGGGAAGGGCGCCGGCGACGATCGACCAGGCGTAGGGCGGGGTCCCGCCGGTCGCCTCCAGTTTCGCCGCGTACCCCTCCTTCGCGACCGCCTCGGGGAGCGCCCCGGTCGTGATGTAGAGCGGCTCGGTGATCTTGCCCTGCGGGCGCTCGTACGCGATCCCCCCGCCGTCCGTGACGGCGAGGACGTAGACCGACTCCGCCCGCCTCCCCGCCGCGTCGACGACAGCGAGACCGACCTGGGCGGTCTCCGCGGTCCGCGCCGTCCCGCGCAGCATCCCGTGCGTCCCGTCGAGCTCGATCCCGGCGGGCAGGGCCCCCGAGGAGAGGCGCCAGGCGTACGGGAGCGTGCCCCCCTCCGCGAAGAGCGGAACGTAGTACGCGGTCCCGGTCACCGCGGGCGGCAGCGCCGCGGTCGTGATCCGCAAGGCCGCTTCGGGCTCCGGCGCCGCCCCGGCCTCCGCGGAGGGGCGCGCCGCAGCAGCCGGTGAGGCGGCGGGCGCCTCTTCGCCCTCCCCGCCGCCGTCGCGCGCGCGCGCGGAGGGGGGGACGGGAGTCGATTCACGAGAAGGCGCGGGGGAGGGCTCCGGCTCGGAGGCCTCGGGCGTGGAGTCACCGGCGCCGAAAAAGCGGGTGACGACGGTTGCGGGGTACAGGAGGCGCCTGAACGGGCGCGGCGCCCCGGCGCCGTTCCGTGCCGCCGGGGGGGCGGAGGCGCGGCGGTCGAGCGCCCGGGAGGCGGCGAACAGGGCCGCCCATACGAACAGTACAGCCGAGGCGAGGAGCGCGATCCTTGACGGTTTCATTCAATGCATCAATGCGGTGCGCGTATCCTCCCCGGGAGGCGGGCGAAAAAAAAAGCCCTCCGCGTGAGCGAAGGGCTGCAGAATCGGCCGATCAGCTTCTCTCACCCCGGAGAATACAGCGACGCGAGGTTTCCTGGCTCGCGGCAATGCGTCCCTTTCCGGCCTTCCCGGCACGGCGGCCTCGGCGGCCGCTTGCACCAGTGACCGGAGGGCGTGTCCCTTCGCCGCTTACAGTTGCGGGGGCAGCAGCGGATTCTCACCGCTTTCCCTCTCCGTGCCAAAGAACCGGTGCAATGGTACGCCAGGAGCGTGCGGGGGTCAACAGGGGATTTCGCCGGATTTGTCGGGCCTGCCCTGCGTGCCGGGCGTGTCGCACGGCATTTTTTACATTCCGGTTGCATTGTGGTGACAACCTCCCGCCGCCGCTGTGCGATCCTTCGGGCGTGATACGGGGAACGTGCCCCGCGCAGGGCGCCTGATGGAAGGAGGAGGCGATGCAACTCTTCATCCGAGGTGCGATGATCGCGGCGGTATGGGCGGCGGGGACGTCCTGTTTTGCGCAAGTGGACCCGTGGCCGATGTTCCGCTGCAATCCCGCGCGCACCGGCGCGAGCCAACTGCACGGATGCGCGACGGTGGCGCTCTCCTGGTCGTACGCCACGGGGCACACCATCGAGTCGTCCCCGGTCGTCGGCTCGGACGGGACCGCCTATTACGGCTCCTATGACAATCGGATCTACGCGATGTCGTCTTCCGGGACCCTGGCCTGGAGCTACGACGCGGGGAACTTCGTCTCCACCTCCCCGGCCTTCGACGGAGACGCCGGGCGCGTCTACGTCGCCTCGTATGTCGGTCGCCTGTTCGCCTGCACCCTCGGCGGGGCGCTGGAGTGGAGCTACGAGACCGGGGGCCTCATCGCGCGATCGTCGCCCGCCGTCGATTCCGGCGGATGCATCTATCTGGGTTCGGCGGACAACCGCCTCCACGTGCTCTCGCCCGCGGGGGTGCTCGCCTGGAGTTATGAAACCGCCGGCGACGTCCATTCGTCGCCCTCCATGGAGGGGGAGCGCGTATTCGTAGGATCCAAGGACGGGAGGCTCTACGCCCTCGGCGCGGACGGCGCGTTCGCCTGGAGTTACGATACTGGGAAAACCATCGGCGAGTCGTCCCCGGCGGTGGGGACGGACGGGACGGTCTACGTGGGGGAGATAGACCCTGGAAAAACCCCGGTCCCGTGCAATCTCTACGCATTCAACTCGTCGGGCGGTCTCGCCTGGAGTTACGCGACGGGGGACGACGTCAGTTCCTCGCCCGCGATCGGGGCGGAGGGGATCGTCGCGGCGTCGGGAGACGGCAACGTCTATCTGTTCAACACGGACGGGACATTCAGGTGGAGCTACGTCACGGGCGGGTACGTGCATTCGTCGCCGGCCGTCGACGAGGACGGGATGATCTTCGTCGGATCCTTCGATGGGGGGGTGTACGCGCTGGACAGCATCGGAACGCTCGCCTGGAGCTATCGCACGGCGGGGCCCGTACTATCGTCCCCCTCCATCGGCCTAGGCGGAACAGTCCAGATCGGCTCGTTCGACAGCGTGTGCTACTGCTTCGGCGCGGCGTCCGCATCGACCCCGACCCCGACGCCCGAGCTCACACCGACGCCGGAACCGACAGAGACGCAGCCACCGCTCGACCTGAAGGTGAACAGCACGAGTCCCTCCGCGGGCGACGAATTCACGGCGGAGGTGTCGGTACAGCCCCTGGAAGAGACGTTCGACGCGTACGGGGTGGTGCTCGGTGCGGGAGGGGCGTGGTCGTTCGACCTCGCGAACCCGGGGGCGCTCGTTTCGGGCGTGCGGCCCCTTGTCCGGTCGGTCCCCGGCCTGACCGAGGTCTGGGGGGGGACGCTTTTCCATATGGATTCGATACCGGACTATCTGCGGGGAGCCGGGTTTACGTTCATCGCCGGGCTCGTCCCCGCGGGGGCGCCGCCGGCGGTGGAATACGCGATCCCGGGCTTCGTGGATCAGGAACAGGTGGAGATCAGGTAGGGAAAGGGGCGGGAGACGCGCAGAAAAAAAGGCTCCCCTTCGCGGGGAGCCTTTCGCTTCGTATGGGAAACGAGATCAGGCCTTCTTCGGCTTCGCGGCGTGCTTCTTCCACGCCTCGGGATCCTGCTCCTTGACGAACTGCTTCCACGTCTCCGGTTCGCCCTTCTTCTGGAACGAAACCATGCTCCTGCCGCAGCAGACGAGATCGCACTCCATCTCGTCGCAGACCTCAATCACGACGACCTTGAGGCCGCAACCGCCCTCGGGCCCGCACACCAGCACATCACCCTGATTCAGCTTCATCGAGCACTACCTCCTGACTTTGTAACTATCTTACAAAAATCGTGGGCGGATTTCAACGGAAAAGCGCCGGAAAAGGTGTCGCGGAGAATAACGAAAGGAGGCCGGGTAAGGGGTAATCCCCAACCTATTCCGCCGCAATCTGTAGCGGATTATTCCCCCGCCCGGAGCGACGAGATCAGAAAATCGAGCGCGAAGCGCCCGCATCCAGGCGGCCCCGCGATGAAGCGGCCTGCCGCCCGGCGGGCCGCGGGGCGCGACCGGAGTGCGCACACGAAGCGCTCGACGCCGGTTTCGGTGAAGAACAGGCGGCGCGCGAGGAGGGTCTGGCCGTGCCAGCCGAGCAGGAGGAGGCGGAGAAGCGCCGGGTAGGCGGCGGGCCGGGAGCGGACGATGCAGCGCGCGAGGAGGGCTGCGGATCGCATCGAGTAGTAGATCCCCTCGCGCGTCGCGGGGTCGGCCAAACCCGCCGCGTCGCCTGCGAGCGCCCACCCGCCGCCGCCGACCCGCCCCGCGCGCAGGCCGGGGGTCGGCACGAGGGCCGCATACGGCCTCGACCAGTCGAAGCGGACGCCGGGGTGCGAGGCCTCAAGCCACGCGCGCAGGCGCCTCCGCAGGCGCTCGCCGCGCGATCCGGCCAGCGGCGCAACGATCCCTGCGGAAGCGGCGGACGGCCCAGGGAAGAGCCACGCGTACGACGCCGCCCCTCCCACGAAGCCGATCGAGATGCGGCCGGGCTCGGGAGGGGCGAGGTAGTAGCCCGCGCAGAGCGAGAGCGCCTCGGCGGAAAACGGCGTCGAGAGGAGGCGCCGGACGATGCCGGTGGCCCCGTCGGCGCCCGCGAGAAAACCGGCGCGCCAGGCCTTTCCGCCGGCTTCGATCGCCCAGGAGGAACCGCGCCGTTCGATGCGGCGCACGCCCTCGGCCACGAGGCGGGCGCCCGCGGCTTCGGCCTCGCCGCGGAGCGCCCGGTCGAAGGCGGCGCGGTCGAAGACCGAGATCGGGCGGGGCAGCTCGATCGAAGGCGCCGCCCCGGCGCCGGGAGCGAAGAACGAGATGCGGCATGCGTCGGCGCGGGGCGCGGCGAGCCGGCGCAGCAGGGGCATCCGGTCGAAGGCGCGCGGCGGGATGCCGCCGCCGCAGTGCTTGGGGCCGCGGGCGGCGTGGAAGATGACCGTGTCGATCCCCGCCCCGGCGAGCAGGGCCGCGAGCGTCGAGCCGGCGGGGCCGGCGCCGACGACCGCCACTGATGCGGTCATACGGTCGGGCATCGGACAAACGGGGGCCGAACAGCCGCGCGCGTTTTGCCGCCTCCCCGCCGATAGTGTATCATAGGGCGTGTCGTCGGGAGGAGAACCGGATGAGAACCTCTGTGCGCCTCGTCGCCGCGCTGTGGCTCCTGTGCGCCGCCGGCTGCGCCGCCGTCCCCTCCCGCGCCGCCCCGCCCGATCTCGCGAAGCACCTGGGGAAGAGATGGTACGGCATCTACTTCCTCGGCGGGAAGATCGGGTGGGCGGAGTCGGAGATCAGCGAGGCGACGCGCCGCGGGAAACCGGCGGTCGTCGTGCGCCTTGCGCTCACCGCGCGCGTGGAGATGCACGATGTCCCCCAGGAGATGTCGATCACCGAGGAGCGGGTGTACGTCCTGGAGGAGGGGCTCGAATCGTTTGCGGACGAATCGAACACGGGCGGGGCGATGACGAGGATCGCCGGCACACGGGAGGGGGACAGGATGCGCGTCACCTCGATCGTCGGCGGCGAGAAACGGGAGGAGCTGATCGGCCTCCCCCCCGAGCGGTTCGAGGATTACCTCGCCGAGGAGCGGCTCGTCGGCGAGGGGGCCGGGGTGGGGGACGAGATCTCCTTCTCGCAGTACCAGCCGCGAATGGGGAGGAGCGTGACGGCGGTCAGCCGGGTCGCGGCGGTCTCCCGCCGGCCGCTCGGGGGCGTTTCCACGGAGGTCTACACGGTCGAGACCACGCTGAAGGAGATGGGGATCTCGTCGCGGTCGCTCCTCACCGCCTCCGGGGAGGTGCTCGAGACGCAGGTGGGCGGGGTGTTCACGATGCGGCTCGAGGACGAGAAGAGCGCCAAAAGCCTCGACTACCGGAGCGACGTCGTCCTGTCGAGCGCGATACGCACCGGGGTGAGGATCGTCGACCCGGCGCGGGTCCGGGTGCTGCGGGCGGCCCTGCGGGGAGTGCACGACCGCGCCCTCCTCGTCGAATCGGAACGCCAGTCGTACGCGGAGGGGCCCGGCGGGGAGCTGCTGCTCACCGTGAAGGTCGAGGATCTGTCGAAGGCCGTTTCGCCGCGCCTCCCGCTCCCCAGGAGCGAATTCCCGCGCGAGCTCGCCCCCGGACTCTTCATCCAGAGCGAGAGCCCCGCGATCGTGGAGAAGGCGCGTCAGATCGTCGGGGCGGAGCGCGACGCGCGGGCGGCGAGCGATCTCCTCGTGCGCTGGGTGCACGGGAACCTCGCCAAGCGGTTCAGCGCGTCGTTCTCGAACGCCCTCGACGTGCTGCAGGCGGGAGGAGGGGACTGCACCGAGCACTCGGTTCTCTACGTGGCGCTCGCGCGCGCCGCGGGGCTTCCCGCCCGCGAGGTCTCGGGGATCGTCTACTGCGACGACGGCTTCTACTACCACCAGTGGGCGGAGGCGTTCGTGGGGAAATGGATCGCCGTGGACCCGACGTTCGGGCAGACGCAGGCCGACGCCACGCACATTCGGTTCGTCGAGGGGGATCTCCTCTCCCAGGCCCGGCTGTTGAACCTCATCGGCGCGCTCTCGATCGAGGTGCGGGGGTACTCGCATGAAGAGGACGGCTGACCTCGTCCGATCGGCGCTCCTCCTCCTCATCCCGGCGGCGGCGCTCGCCGCGTCGCCCGGGGAGGAGGGGCTCCGCCTGAACAACGAGGGGGTCGCGGCGTTGCGGCACGGGGACCTCAAGAAGGCCGTCTCGCGGCTCGCGGCGGCCCGGCGCCTCCTGCCCGGAAACGAAACGGTGGCCAAGAATTTCGCCGCCGCCTGTCTCGAGGAGGCGCAGGGCTGCACCGCGCGCGGCGACCTCGAAGCCGCCGTGAGCTGGCTCGATCAGGCCGCGGCGGCGAACTCCGCGGACGCGACGGTCAGGAACAACCTCGCGGCCGGCTACAGCGACGCCGCCTCCGCCTTGACGCAGGCGCGGAGATACGGGGACGCCGCCGGGCTGCTCAGGACCGCCGTCGCCCTCGAACCCGAGAGCACGGTGCTCAGGGGGGGGCTCGGCGCCGCCCTCTACCGTGACAACCGGCGCGAGGAGGCGCTCGAGGAGTACCGGGCCGTCCTCGACCGCGACCCGCGCGACGCCGCCGCGCGGCGGATGTGCGGCCGCATCCTCTACTGGAAGGGGCGGATGGAGGAGGCGCTCGAGGAGTTGCGGGAGGCGGTCCGGATCGATCCGTCGGATTCGGAGTCGGCGGCCCTGGCGGAGAGGATCGAGCGCGAGTATGAGGTGGAGAAAGGGTTCTCCGTGGACCGGCACGCCCATTTCACGGTGAGCTTCGACGGGGCGAAGGATTATCGGATCGGCAGAGCGGTGGTGGACGCCCTCGATGAGGCGCGTATCGCCGTCGGGTCGGCCCTGGCGTTCTACCCGACGGAGAGGATCGCGGTCGTCATCTACACGGCGCGGCAGTTCCGCGAGCTGCTCGACGTCTCCGTGGGCGTCGGCGGGCTCTACGACGGGAAGATCCGCGTGCCGGCGGGGGGGCTCGACAGCGAGCGGGACCGCGAGAAGCTCCGGCGGGTCATCGTCCACGAGTACGCGCACGCCGCCGTGCACTTCCTGACGCACGACCGCTGCCCCCTCTGGCTGAACGAGGGGATCGCCGAGTTTCTGTCGGCCGGGTGGGACGGGAGCAAGGACCCGATGCTGAAGGGGGCGATGGAACGCGGCACGCTCATCCCCCTCTCGCGGCTCTCGGGGGCGCTGAAAGGGTCCTCCGGCCCGCGCGCGGGGCTCGCCTACGCCCAGGCCCTCTCGGTAACGGCGACGGTCGTGGACCGCTCGGGGATGTACACGCTGCGCAGGATACTGGACTGTCTCGACGGGGGCGACAGCCTCGATACCGCCCTCCGGAAGTCGATCGCCGAGGACCTCGAGGGGCTCGAGGCGGCGTGGATGGAAACGCTCAGGGACCGCTTCGGCATACGCGGGTGAGCCGGTTCCCGCGGGCGCGGGCCCCGGAAGGGCGAACGGCTACGCCTCGGCGGCGGGGGGAGGGGCGGCCCCGGACGCCAGCGACTCCAGCATCGCGAGGTAGCGGCGCGCCGCCTCGTCCCAGCTGAAGCGCTCGCGGTTGAATCTCCGCGCCGCCTCCCCCGCCGCCGCCCTCCGCCCCGCGTCGGCGAGGAGCGCCGCGACGGTCGAGACGAACCCCTCCGTGTCGTCCCAGCGGATGAGCGCGCCGTTCATCCCGGGGACGATCGCGTCGCGGATCCCCTCCAGGTCGGACGCCGCCACCGGGAGCCCCGCGCACCCCGCCTCGAGCGCGACGAGGCCGAACCCCTCCGCGTCGCCCTCCACCGGGATGTTGGGCATCACGAAGACCGACGCGACGCCTGCGAGCCCGCGCAGGAGCTCCGGCGGGAGCGCGCCGGCCAGCAGCGCGTGCCGTTCCATCTCGCGTTCGGCGATCCGCCTCTCGATCGACGCGCGTTCCCTCCCCTCGCCGACGACAATCAGCAGAACGTCCGGGTGCAGGCGGGCGAGCGCGGGGAGCGCCTCCCCGACGAAGCGCGCGACCCCTTTTCGTTTCACCAGCCGCCCGACGGTGAGGAGCATGGGGCGGGACCGGTCGATCCCGCGCCCCGCGAGCCAGCGCAGCGCCGCCTCCCGGTCGGCGGGGCCTGCCCGGTGCGCGTCGGGATCGACGCCGTTGGGGATGATGCGGCGGCGTTCGGCGGGGACGCCCGTCGCGGCGCAGAGGCCGTCCGTGTGCCGGCTCACGGACGCGACGCGGTCGAGCCGGCGCAGGGCCGATCCCACGACCGTCCGGTAGAGGGGGAACCGGAAGGTGATGTCGCGCCCGTGCGCGGTGACCGCGACGGGGCGCCGGAGGAGCCGTTTCAGGAGGAGGCCGAACGGAGCCAGGAGCGCGTCCCCGAGGTAGACGGCGTCGGGCCTGCGACGGGGGGGGAGCAGGGCCAGGGAACGGAGGAGCGCCCAGGCGAGGAAGAAGGGGAGGAACCACTGCGACCCGCCCCACGCGACGACCGTGGCGTCGGTGTCGCGTGCGAGGCGGGAGATGAGCGCCTGGTTCATCGCCTGCATCCCGCCCACCGAAGGCGGATGCTTCCGGGAGATGCAGAGCAGTTTCACGGGGCCAAGTGTAGCATCTTCGGGGGGGATATTCCCGGCCGCGTGCGCCGCGGAGACGATGCGGGGAACGGTTCCAGCCGGTCGATCTTGAGGACGACCGCGCCGCCGTCGTCCGAGGCGAGGCCGCGCACCGCGAACGGGCCGGGCGATCGCAGCAGGTGCCCGAAACGCCGGTAGGCGTCGGGGAAGAGGACCGCCTCGAACAGGGCGGTCGCGTCCTCGAACGTCAGGAAGCGCATCTGCCCCCCCCTCGAGGTCCGCACCCGTTTCGTGCAGACGAGCCAGCCGACGAGCGCGACCCGTCTTCCCGCCTGCCGGTCGAGCGCCACCGCCCTGATGAACCCCGGGGGGGTCTCCGCCGCTCCGACCGCCTCGAGGGGATGGGCGGTTACGTGCGCGCCGAGGATCCCCCGCTCCAGCGCGTGCGCGGTCGGGGCGTCGTACTCCGAAACGCGGGGGGCCGGGGAGGGGGGGTGCGGGCCTGCGGACGCCGCCGTCCCGGCGCCCCGGCATGCCGATGCGGCGGCGGCCGCGGGGGCGTCCCCGAACAGGGGGAGCTCGACCGGGCGGCGCCGTCGGCCGCCGCACAGGTACAGTGCGCGGAGCATCTCCGGCCGGGAGCGGCCGAGGCCGGCGCAGGCGCCGCACAGGATGAGGCGCTCCGCCTCCCTCCTGTCGGGCCCGGCGCGGCGCACAAGGTCTTCGATCGAGACGAACGGCCCCCCGGTCGTTCGCGCCGCCGTGATGCGGCGGATGGTCTCGCCGCGGAGGCCTTTCACCCGCCCGAGGCCGGCGCGTATCCAGCCCGGTCCCGCATCGAACGCCGCCCCGCTCCTGTTCACGTGCGGCGGGAGCACCGCGAGCCCGAGGCGGCGCGCCTCGTCGAGGTACGCCTGGGCGGGATAGAAGCCGCCGCCGTTGGAGAGGACCGCGGCGATGAACTCCGCCGGCCAGTGCGCCTTCAGGAAGGCGACCTGCCATGAGAGGAGGGCGAACGAGGCGCTGTGCGCCTTGCAGAACGCGTAGCCGGCGAAGCTCTCGATCTGCCGCCAGATCTCCGCGGCGGCGGCGGGGGGGATGCCGCGCCCGGCGGCGGAGGCCGCGAACCGCTCCTTCGTCTGTCGCATCGCCTCCCGCGACCGCATCCTGCCGCTCATCGCCCGCCGCAACAGGTCGGCCTCTTCCATCGTCATCCCGGCGACGAGGTGCGCGACGCGCATCACGTCCTCCTGGTAGATCATCACGCCGTGCGTTTCGGCGAGGATCGACTCCATCCCCGGGTGGAGGAAGACCGCCTTCTCCCGCCCCCGGTGGCGGTCCACGTACTGCCGCAGCATCCCGCTCTCCGCCACGCCGGGCCTGATGACGGAACTCGCGGCGACGAGGTCCCCGTAGGTCGCGACGTCGAGTTTTTTAAGGAGCTGCCGCATCCCCGGGCTCTCGATGTAGAAGCAGCCCATCGTGCGCCCCTCCCGTATGAGCGACGCCGCCCCGGCGTCGCCGAAGAGCGTCTCCGCGTCGCGGACGTCCGGGCGCGTTCCGCGGTTCGCCTCGATCAGGTCGAGCGCGTCCCCGAGGACCGCCAGCGACCGCTGCCCCAGGAGGTCGATCTTCACCAGCCCGAACGCCTCCGCGGCGCGCATCTCGCACTGGGTCACCAAGACCCCCTTCGCGGCGGGCTCCAGCGGGACGACCCGCTCGATCGGGAACGGCGCGACCACGATCCCCCCCGCGTGCACGCCGAGATGGCGAGGGAAGCCTTCGATCGCCGCGGCGAGACGGATGACGGTGCGGAGCGGCTCGCGGTCGACCGGCAGCCCGCGGCACTCGGGGAGGGTTTGCGCCGCGGCCGGGATCGAGGCGGCGGGGGCGTGCGGGAGATGTCTGGTCCAGCGGTCGATCTCGGCGATGGGGACGCCGAGGGCCTTCCCGATCTCGCGCACGGCCAGGCGCGCCGTGAAGGTGACGTGCGTCGAGAGCATCGCCGCGCGGTCGGTCCCGTGGCGCGCGAAGACGTACGCGAGCATCTCGTCCCGCCGGTTCCAGGCGAGGTCGAGGTCGATGTCCGGCGGCGTCCGCCGGGCCGGATTGAGAAAGCGCTCGAAGTAGAGGTCGTGGGCGAGCGGGTCGACATGCGTGATCCCGAGGCAGTAGGAGACGAGCGACCCCGCCGCCGACCCGCGGCCGATGACGGGGATGCCGCGGCGCCCCGCCTCTTGGACGATGTCGTGCGCCACGAGGAAGTAGGCGTCGAAGCCGAGGCGTCCGATCGCTTCGAGCTCGCGCCGCAGGCGCGCGCGCGCCGCGGCCGACGGGGGGCGAAGGCGCCGCGCGAGCCCCTCGCGGCAGAGCCGGCGGAGACGCTCCGCCGCCGATTCCCCGCCGGCGGGGACGAGGAGGGGAGGGTGGAAACGCCCGAGGGGGAGCTCGAGGCGGCACGCGTCGGCGATGCGGCGGGCGTTCTCGACCGCCGCGGGGAGGGCGGAGAAGATGCGCCGCATCTCCTCCCCGCTCCGCAGCCACGCCCCGGGGGGGGCGAGCGCGCCGGGCGGGAGCGTCCCGACGGTCGCGCGCGTCCGCACGGCCGCGAGGACGCGGTGCAGCGCGTGGCGCTCCGGACGGGCGAAGACGACCGGTCCCGTCGCGACCGGTGGGAGCCGGAGGCGCGCGGCGAGCCGGGCGAGCCGCGCGATCCTCGGCGCCCCCGCGGCGGCGGGCGTCTCGAGGAAGAGCCCCGGCGGGGGGGCGCCGCGCGGGAGGAGCCGGAGCAGGCGGCAGGCGGGGATCAGGGCGAACAGGTCGGGGTCGCCGTCCGCCAGGAGGGCGCGGAGGCGCGCGGGGAACCCCGCGCCTCCCCCCGGCGCGGCGAGGAGGCGTTTCCCGGAGCGGTGGAAGGCGGTGATCAGCGCGCACAGCTTCCGGTACCCGTCGGGGGTGCGGGCGAGGAGGACGAGGCGCGCCGTCGCGTCGCGCAACTCCGCGCCGACGATCGGCCGCACCCCCGCCGCCCTCGCGGCGAGGCAGAACGGGACGGCGCCATAGAGGCCGTTCGTGTCGGTGAGGGCGAGCGCCTCCATCCCGAGGGCGGCCGCGCGCGCGACGAGATCGCCGATGCCGCTCGCCCCGTCGAGAAAGGAGTGGGCGCCGTGGCAGTGGAGGTGCGTGAAGCCGGTCATGGCCCGATAGGCTGAAGCCGCCCCCCGGTTCGCCGCAGCAGCGCCGCCCCGCCCGCGATCGCCCCGTCGCCGTGCCGCGCGCGCACCCGGTCCATCGCGGCGTAGAGGCGCCGCAACCTCTCCCGGTCGGGGCCTCCCATCGGCAGGAAGGACTGCCGGCCGCCCCCCTCGATGCCCGAGAGGCGGACGCCGACGAGGCGCACCTTCAGCCTGCGCGTCCAGGCCTTCCCGAGAAGCCCGGCGGCGGCGGCGAAGACCTCCGCGTCCAGATCGGTCGGCTCGGGGAGGGGGGCCGAGCGGGTGACGGTCGTGAAATCCGCGTGGCGGAGCTTGAGCGTCACCGTCCGAGACCGCCGCCCCGCCTCCCGCAGCGCCCGGCAGGCCTCCGCCGCGAGAGCGGAGAGCTCGGCCAGTATCCTCTCCCGGTCGAGCGTGTCCGCGGGAAAGGTGGTCTCCCGCCCGATCGATTTCGCCTCCCCGCGGGGCGCCACCGGGCCGCCGTCCTCCCCGCGCGCCGCTTCCGCCAGCCGGCTCCCCGCCGGGCCGAGCGCGGCGGCGAGTATCCTCCCGTCGAGCCGGCGGAGTTCTCCGACCGTCGCGGCGCCGAGGAGCCGGAGCCGCTCCTCCGCCCGCGGCCCCACGCCGGGGAGCACTCGAACGGGGAGGGGGGCGAGGAACGCCTCCTCGGCGCCGGGGAGCACGCGGCAGATCCCGTTGGGTTTGGCCAGGGCGGAGGCGACCCGCGCGACGAGCTTGTTCGACGCGACGCCGATCGTCGCGTCGAGGCCCAGGCCGCCTTTCACCTCCATGCGTATCCGCTCCGCGGCCGCGAGCGGCCGGCCGAGAAGGCGGCGGCAGCCGGTCAGGTCCAGGAACGCCTCCTCCATCGAGAGCGGCTCCATGTCGGGCGTGAAGCGGCCGAGCGTCCGGAAGAGCCCCTCCGACGCCGCCGCGTAGTCGTCGAAACGGGCGGGGAGGAAGACACAGTCGGGGCAGAGGCGCTTCGCCAGGGCGAGCGGCATCGCGGCGCGGACGCCGCGCTCCCGCGCCTCGTAGGAGGCCGACGCCACCACGCCGCGCCGCGCCGGGTCGCCCCCGACGGCGACCGGGCGCCCCCTGAGCCACGGCCTCGCGCGCCGCTCGACCGAGACGAAGAATGCGTCGATGTCGAGGTGCAGTATCACGCGTTCCACGCAGCACCCGTTGCTCTCTCGCCGCGGCGGGGGCGTTCAGCGGTACTTCCTGAAGACCGCGACCACCACCCCCTGGATCGCCACCTCGTCCGCCCGGACGGTGATCGGTTCGACGGCGGGATTCGCGGGGACGAGCGTGACCAGCGTCCCCTCCTGCCGGAACATCTTCAGCGTCGCCTCCTCGCCGCGGATCAGGGCGACCACCGTTTCGCCGTTGCGCGCGACGGCGCGCCGTTCGACCACGACGTAGTCGCCGTCGCGGATCCCCTCCTCGATCATCGAGTCGCCCCTGACCCTGAGGGCGAAGGCGTTTTCCCCCCCCGCGAACTCCTTCGGCACGGCCATCGTCTCCGGGACGGCGAGCGCCTCGATCGGTTCGCCGGCGGCGATCAGGCCGAGGAGGGGGAGCTCGACCGCGTCGAGCCGGATCCGTTCCGCCGGCAGGAGCTCGATCGAGCGGCTCCGGCGCGGCCTGCGGCTGATGGCCCCCTTCCGCTCCAGGTTCCGCAGGTGCGCGTGGACGGTGGCGACCGAGGAGAGGCCGAACCGCTTCCCGATCTCCGCGATGCTCGGGGCGTAGCCGCGCCGCGAGATGAACCCCCCGATGAAATCCGCGATCTGGCGCTGACGCTTCGTGAGGTACATGGGCGCCTCCGTTTCGCCTTGTCCGTTTCCCGCCATCGGGGGCCCGGGCCGGCTCTCCCCCCGCGGCGATGCATCCGGTACAAGGGTACGCGAAAGAAAAGCGAAAATCAAGAGGAACGATCTCCCCCGATAGCGTCTCCGGAATCGCCGCGGCGGGGGCTTTCGCGTCTCCCGCGGCGACGCGTCGAGGGTCAGAGCTTCAGCATCCTCGCCACGGGGCCCGCTCCGAACCCGCGCCTGAGGCGGATCGCGCGGGAGGGGCAGACCTCGCTGCAGCAGTAGCAGCGGATGCAGCGCCGGTCGTCGACCCCGACCCTACCCCCCGCGAGGGAGAGGGCCTTCGGGCGCGGAGGGCAGACGGCGACACAGGCGCCGCATCGGGTGCAGGCGCGGTGCAGGATGCGGGGCCTGCGGGCGAACCAGCGCTTGACGGCGCGCTCGGCGAAGGCGGGGAGACGGTGCGCCCCCGCTCCGCCCCCCGGCTGCCCGGCGCGGAATCCGCCGACGCGCACGGTCTCGATTGTTTCGCCCAGGAGCTCGATCTCCTCCTCGCGCGCGTTCCCGAGGCCGCGCTCCGCGGCGATCCGCAGGAGGGGGATCCGTTGCGGGTCGATCCCCGCGGCGCGGCACGCGGTCGAGTCCACGGCGACAGGGTCTTCCCCGACGATGAGAAGGCCGAGCGGGAACGGGTCTCCCGCGGCGGGGCCGTTTCCGTCCATCGCGACGACCGCGTCGAGGAGGTGGAGCCGCGCGGACACCGCGAAGGCGAGGTCGACGAGCATCCGGGCGAACAGTTCCGGGTCGGGGAAGCGGCAGTGCAGCTCCGCCTTCCTCAGCCCGGGGATGCAGCCGAAGAGGTTCTTCACCGCGGCGCTGATGCCGGTGAGGCCGTGCGTCTTGAACTTCGGGACGGAGAGCATCGCAGGCGCCCGCCTGACCGCCCCCGCCACGACGAACCGCTTGACCGTGCACCCCTCCGGCGTTTCGATCTCCGCCCCGTCGTCGAACGAGACGAGGGGGGCGCCGGCGGCCGCGGCCGCCGCGGCGATCCCCGACGCGGCCGCGGCTTTCCTGAGGGGGTGGAAGCCGGGGCTGTCGCCGACCTGCGGCGCCGCGCCGGCCTCCCGCGCGAGGCGGATCACCGCCTCGACGACCGCGGGGTGCGTGGTGACGGCCTTCTCCGGCGGATGCGGCGCGAGGATGTTCGGCTTGAGGAGGACGGCGCGCCCCGGAACGACGAAACGGCCCATCCCGCCGAGCAGCGCCACGGCCCGCCCGAGCGCAAGGCGGACCGCGTCGCCGTCGTAGCTTCGGCAGCGCGCCACCGCGACCCTCGAGCGTTGTCTCATCGCCGTCTCCGTGCTCCGATCCGCACCATTGTACGGCGCCGGCGGCGGCGGGGAAACGGCTTTTCGCCGCCTCTCTCCGCTTCGGCCCGGAAGGATCTTGCGCGGTGCGGCACCCCGCAGTAGAATAGGGCTGGCTGACGCGCCGGTTTCGAGGCGGGGGACTCTCCAGGGAGGGACGATGAAGACGATGCTGATCTGCGCTGTTCTCGCGTCGGCGCTCGCCGCCGCCGGGTGCATCACCAAGGGGCCGTACTACGTCTACGGGGACTACATCGAGCGATTCGGGGACGTGGGGTTCGATGAGATCGGCGAGTACCCGCCCGAGGAGACCGCCCCGGGGGAGGAGGCGCCCGCCGTTCCTTCTCCGGAGGAACTTGACGCGGAGGAGACGATCTGAACCGCCGCATGGACGCGGCGGCGGGGAGAAGAGGGGGGCGGGAGATGAGTGACGCGCGGTGTGCACCCGTTGACGCGGTGGTGGAGATACCGAAGGGGAGCCGGAACAAGTACGAGTACGATTTCTCGACCGGGGCGATACGGCTCGATCGGGTTCTCTTCTCGTCGGTGCACTACCCGACCGACTACGGCTTCATCCCGTGGACCCGGGCGGCGGACGGCGACACGCTCGACGTGCTGATCATCGTCGAGGAGCCGACGTTCCCCGGCTGCCGCGTGAAGGTGCGGCCGATCGGCGTGCTCCAGATGCGCGACGAGCACGGCGTCGACGAGAAGATACTGGCGGTCCCGGTCGCCGACCCGCGCTTCGACGGGATCAACGATATCTCGGACCTTCAAAAGCACTGGCTCTCCGAGATCGAGAACTTCTTCAGCACCTACAAGCTGCTCGAGCACGACAAGGAGGCCCGCGTCGAGGGGTGGCAGGGCGCCGGCGCCGCCCTGGCGGTGCTCGAGAAGTACGCGGTCGAGCCGCCCCCGCGGTGACCCATCCCGCGGGCAAGGCCACGGAGCGCGCAATGCCACGGCTCTTCATCAGGGACGGCACCGCGCAGGGCTTGCTCCGGGAGCTCGATCCCGGCACCACGACGATCGGCCGGGGGCGGGATTGCGCCATCACCCTGGAGAGTCTCGGCGTCTCCCGCCGCCACGCCGCCGTCCATCTCGGCCCGGGCGGGGAGGCCGTGATCGAGGATCTGGGCAGCAAGAACGGGACGCTCGTGAACGGGACGCGGATCCGACGGGCGGTCTTGGGGGACGGGGACGAGATCGCGATCGGGCGCGCCACGTTTGTCTACCGGGCGGCCGCGCAGGACGAACCGGCGGCGGACGAGGTCGCCGAGCCGCTGGTGCACACCGTGCTGGAGGTCGATCCGATGCGCGGGGTCGGTCTGGACGACGAGGCGGCCGACCCCGCGCTGCTCCGCACCGCGCATCGCCATCTCGCCGTTCTGTACCGGGTCGGCAGGACCGTGTCCGCCACGCTCAACATCCACGAGCTCCTCAAGACGCTGATGGGGATCGTCTTCGAGGTGCTGCGCCCCGACGAGGCGTTCATCATGCTGCGCGACGAGGCGACCGGGGCGATGAAGCTCCGCATCTTCCGGTCGAAGGCGTCCACGGCGACGCCGGAGGCGGTCGCCGTGAGCCGCACGATCCTCGACAAGGTGATCCGGGAACGGGTCGCCGTGCTGAGCTCGAACGCCTCCGCGGACAGCCGGTTCAGCGGTTCCAGGAGCGTGGCCCGTTTCCGGATGATGTCCACGATGTGCGTGCCGCTCGTGCGCGAGGAGAAGGTGCTCGGCGTCATCCACGCAGCCAACCGTGTCTCGTCGGGCGAGTTTCGCGAGGAGGACCTCCAGCTCTTCTCGGGGATCGCCGCGCAGGCCGCGCTCGCCGTCGAGAACGCCGTGCTCTACCGGAGGATCCAACAGGAGGTCCGCCGGCGCAGCAACCTCCAGCGCTATCTCCCCCCGGGGGCCGTCGACCAGATCCTCGACGGCACGCGCGAGCTCAATCTCGGCGGGGAGATCAGGGGGGTGACGGTGCTCTTCTCCGACATCCGCGGCTTCACCCGCCTCTCCGAGGAGCTCCCGCCGAACGAGGTGGTGGGGATGCTCAACGACTACTTCGCCGAGATGACCCAGATCGTCTTTCGCCACGAGGGGACGGTGGACAAGTTCATCGGAGACGCCCTGATCGCCGTCTTCGGGGCCGCGGTGCCGCACCCGGACGATCCGCTGCGCGCCGCCCGCGCGGCGGCCGAGATGCAGGCGGCGATGGATATGCTCAACGCACGCTGGGAGGCGCAGGGGAGGAAGACGTTCCGCATCGGCATCGGCATCACCGCCGGCGAGGTGCTCTACGGCAACATCGGCTCCGAGCAGCGGATGGAGCTCACGGTCATCGGCGACGCGGTGAACCTCGCCGCCCGGCTGGGCGCCGCGGCCCGCGGGGGGGAGGTGCTCCTGAGCGCCCCGGCGCGCGAGGCGATGGGCGGCGCGCTGCGGGCCGAGCGGATGCCGCCGGTCGAGGTGCAGGGCAAGGCGGCGGCGGTCGAGGTGTACCGGATGCTGCCGGGGTAGGGGAACGCCGCGGACGGGAGGGGGCGCGGGGGGACGGCGATGCAGAAGCCACGAATCGAGCGGCTCGGACACTACGAGATCGTCGAGGAGATCGGCCGCGGCGGGATGGCGGTGGTCTACAGGGGGATCCAGTCCTCCCTCAACCGCACGGTGGCCATCAAGGTGCTGCCGCCCGGCTTCGCGCGCGACAAGGAGTTCATCGCGCGCTTCGACCGGGAGGCGGAGACGATCGCGCGCCTCAGCCACCCGAACATCATCCAGATCATCGACCGGGGGAGCGAGCAGGGCACCTGCTACTTCGTGATGGAGTACGTCGACGGACTGAGCCTCGACGCGTTCCTGAAGGGCCAGGCGCTCACCTTCCGGCAGCTCATCGAGATTGCGACGCAGGTCTGCCGCGCGCTCGCCTACGCCCACGCGAAGGGGATCGTGCACCGCGATCTGAAGCCGTCGAACATCCTCATCGCCAAAGACTCCCTCGCGGTGAAGGTCGCGGACTTCGGGCTCGTCCAGCTCGCCCAGTCCGCCGGGGAGCTTTCCACGCTCACCCAGTCGAACATCGCGATGGGAACGATCGAGTACATGGCCCCCGAACAGCGCCGCGACGCGCGCAACGTGGACTGCCGCGCCGACATCTTCGCCCTCGGGATCATCCTCTACGAGATGTTCACCGGGCAGATCCCGGTGGGGCACTTCAAGCGCCCGAGCGAGCTCAACCCGGAGATCCCGCGCGCCCTCGACCAGATCATCCTCACCTGCCTCGAGCCCGATCCCGCCGAGAGGTTCCAGAGCGCGGGGGAACTCGCCCGCCTCCTCCAGACGGCGCTCGGCGAGGAGCCGGGCGTGATGGACAGGATCGTCCACACGGTGAAGTCCGCCGGGGAGCGGGCGACGACCGCGATGCGCGGCAAAACCCGCCGCGTCGCGGCGGCGGGCGTCCTGCTGGCCGCCGCCGTGATCGCCATCCCCGCCGCGCGCGGCTGCAGGGCGCCCCGCGGCGCCGCCGGCACCCCTCCCCGGGCCACCCCCGAAGAGGTCCCCGCGGTCGAAGAAAAGACCGCGCCTTCAATTCCGCCCGTCGCCGCGGCGCCGACCGCGACGCAGCCCCCCGTCTCCGCGTCGGCGCCGGTCCGCGACACGGCGACCCCTTCTGTCGCACAGGCGCGTGAAGCCGCCCCGCCCCGCGCATCCGCGCCCCCCGGAACCCCGGCGCCGCCCGTCGGGGCGGAGGCGGATTTTGCGAAGGCGGAGAGCTACGCCGCGGCGGACATGACGAAGGAGGACCTCAGGCGCTACGCCGTCACGTCGATGCGCGCCGTACTGGAGAACTTCAAGACGGTGGAGCCGCGCTGGGCGGAGAAGGCCCAGATGCGGATCGGCCAGATCTACGAGCAGGCCGGGGAGACGACGCTCGCCCTCGCCGAGTACAGGCGCCTCCTCGATCTTTTTCCACAGGGCTCCCTGCGGGCCGACGCGCAGTACCGGATCGCGGAGTGCTTGAAGCCGTCGGGGTTTTTCGGCATGCTGGACCTCGGCCGGAAGGAGAAGCGTCTGAAGGCGATCGACGCGTACGACAGGGTCCACCGAAACCACCCCGCGAGCCCGTACGCCTCCAAGGCGCTGTACCAGATGGGGCTCCTCCAGGAGGAGGGGGGCGCGGCGGCGGACTACGAGGCCGCGATCGGCTCGTACGAGCGTATCGCCCGCGACTACCCCGCATCCGACGAGGCCCCGCACGCGCTGCGGAGGGTCGCTGAGCTCTGCAGAAACAGGAAGGTCAAGCAGTACGAGAAGGCGGTCCGGACGTACGAGGATATCCTCGCGCGCTATCCCGACCGCGAGGAGGGGTTCCATCTTCTCCTCAACATCGCCCTGGTGAAGGAGACGCTCCTGAACGACCCGCAGGAGGCGCTCGAGGGGTACCGGCGCGTAATCCGGGAGAAGCCGGGGACGAAGGATGCGCTCGAGGCGAACCGGAGGTACGAGGCGCTCCTGCAGGCGGCCACGCCGCCTCGATAAGGGGCCCCCGAAGGAAAGGGGCGGACGATGAGAGGATTCAAGCCGGCGGCGTGTGTCGCGGCGGCGTTCCTGTGCGGGTGCGCGGGCGTTGACACCGGCAGACTCCGCGACGGGATGACCCGGGCGCAGGTGCGCGCCGCCGCCGGGAGCCCGGCGGAGGTGTTCGTCGCGAAGGGGCCGGGGAGCGGCGTCGAGGTCTGGGTCTACCGCGCGCGCTATTTTCCGGGGATCCCCAACCCGCTGAACGACTACGACTACCTGGTCCCGCCTCTGGTCGGGGCGGAGACGCGCGTGCGCTTCGTGCACGGCCGTCTCCGGCTTCGCGAGCCCCTCGCGCGGGACCGCGCGCGCCCCTCGCCGCCGGTCTCGCAGACAGCCGGGGTCCCCCTGATCGACGAAAACGGGGAGTTCCGGTTTTACGGGATCGCCTTCGGCATGACGAAAGACGAGATCCAGGAGGCGGTCTCGCGGATCTCACCCGCCAAGATGCGCAGGTCGCGGGGCGGGGAGTGGGGTGAGTACCAGGTGCTGAACCTGTCGGGGAAGATGCTGGGGCTGTACTTCAGCTTCGACGACCGGGGGCGGCTCTGGTGGATGAAGGCGGAGTACCCGTACTCGCGCACGGACTCCGGGAAGACCGCCGCGCTGCTGCAAGCCTTGAAGGAGCGGTGCCAGGCGCCCGTGGCGCGGAGCCACCCGGATGTGGAACTCGTGCTCGACGAGGCCCGGATGCGGATGACGATGGTGTCGAAACCGCTCCGGGACGAATACCGCGCGCGGGTCCCCGAGGAGCAGAGGAGGTGAACGCGATGAGAAGAGCGGTGGGCCTTGCGGGGCTCCTGGCGTTTCTCCCCGCCCCCGGCGCGCGGGCGCATGACGGGTTCGGCTACCCGGACTGGATCCGGTTGAAGGATTGCACCGCCGTGCGCTGTCGGATCCTCGGAGAAACCAAGGACGGGGTCGAGGTGATCATGTCCGGCGGGCAGGGGGATGGGGCCGTCACGATCGACAGGGAGCAGATCGAGTGGATTCGAAGGAGAGATTCCCAGGCGGAGGCGGAGACAGGCGGCCGAGCGCCTTCTCCGCCGCCCGCCCCCTGAACGGTTCAATCGGGTTGCGGGCGGAGGGGTTCGGTGCTATAGTGAAGACCGGTGGGTGAGGGGGACCGGCGGGACGATGCCCGGTGTGCGGTGTGGTTCGATGACGGAGGTGCCCAGATGCGCCGACAGTTCCTTATTGCCGCGTTGATTTTCGCCGGCGCGCGTTGCGCCTGGTCCGCGGAAACGGTGCGCCCGGTGACCCTGCCCGATCTCAGCATTTTTCCCCAGCTCTTCGTCGGGGTCCCGCTGGTGCTGGAGCAGGTCGAACTCGAGTGGAGGATCGTCAAGGAGTTCGACTACTACTGCCTGGGAATCTCCGTGAAGGAGGGGGAGAGGAGCCGCAGGGCGATGGAGCGCGGGGAGTACGTCCCCCCCCATCTGAACAGGCAGCGGGTCACCGTCGTTGCCGGGGAGCAGCTCGCCCAGGAGCTGCTCGACAGGATGGAGCTCGACACGGTCTACCCGGTGAAGATCTGGTGCACGGTGGGGCCGGCGGATGATCTGGAGCGGGAACTGGGGAACCTCTACTGGGTGGCCCGCGTGGACCGCGTGGACTGTTACGGCGCCGACCGCACCGTGGCATGGACCCTCCCGGCCCCCTCACCGCCGCCCGCGGCGGCCCCGGTAGCGGAGGCCGCCCCGACGCTGACGGCGACGGCGGGGGAGGTTCCGGTTCCCGCGGAGCCGTCCGCCGCCGAGCTCGCGCAACCCGCGGCCACGGAGCCGGTGGAGTAGGGCGCCCCGCGCGGTTCCCGCCCGTCCGGGGGCGGCGCGGCGGATGAACCCGTTGTGCCGCGCGGAAGCCGTCGGCGTCCCGCCGTCTTTCCCCCGTCGCGGATCGAGGAAGGCGCGTCGCCGAATGAAAAGAATCCTCCTGCTCGCGACGGGTGCGGCGCTCCTCCTCGCCGCCGGTTGCGCAGAGCTCGCGCAGACGGCGAGGATCATGAACGTGGCGTTCATCGAGCTGTTCCGCCTTCCCATCTACGTCCTCCGGCTTCCGTTCCAGATCCTCCAGAACATGGGGCCCATCATCCAGTCGGCCGTCCGCAGCGCGGCGAACGTGGCGCCGCTCCTCCTCTTCATCGAGAACACGGCGCCGCCCAGGCGCCATGCCCCCTATCCGGCCGGCCCCGGCGAACTCGAGGAGGCCGTCCGGTTCGCGCTCGCCTCGCCGCACAGCCGGCCGCTCCTCGACCTGCTCGACCGCGAGACGGGGGGCGCCGGGGCCGCGCGCCGCTTCGTCCTGCTGGATGCGCGCCTCGCCGTCGACCCGGGCGCGCGGGCCGCCGTCCTCGCCTCGCTCGGCGCCGGCGCCGCGGCGATCTCCGTCGCCCGCGTCGACGCCGGCGGGATCTTCGATGAGCCGGAACGGTTCCTCGCCCTCTCCCGGCGGATGCGTTCGCGCGGGGACATGCTCGTCGCCGCCACCGCGTTCAACGACGCCCTCGCGGCGCTCGCGGAGCTCCCTCCAGACGCCCTCCCCGGGGATCCCGGCGGGAGGGCGTTCGTGCTGCGCCTCGACCGGGCCCTGCGGGGGATCGAATCGTTTGCGCATCCGGAGGGATGAGGCGGGCCCCCCGGCGGCACGCCGCGCCCGCATTCCGATGAATACCGGATCCCTGATGCTGCTCTGCAGCGCGCTGCTGGCGATCCCCGCGGGGCCGGCGTCCCTCCCCGGGGCGGTGCGGCAGCGCTGCCTCGCCAACGGGCTCGACGTCATCCTCCTCAGGGTCGAGGGGGCCCCGCTCGTCTCCGTCTGGTCCGGCGTCCGCGCCGGCTCCGCGGACGAGCGCCCGGGGATCACGGGAGCGGCGCACTGGTGCGCGCGCATGGCGTTCAAGGGGACGGAGCGCTACGAGCCCGGGCGCATGCACGAGCTCCTCGAACGCGCCGGCGCCGCCTGGAACGCCTGCACCTGGCTCGACCAGACCTGTTTCTTCGGAACGCTCCCGAAGGGGGCGCTGGACCTCGTCCTCGATATCGAGGCGCAGCGCATGGCGGCGGCCCTCTTTCTCCCCGAAACGGTCGAGACGGAGCGCGCGGCGATCATCTCGGAGCTCCAGACGCTCGAGAACGACCCGGAGAAGCTGCTCGATATCGAGACCACCGCCGCGGCCTTCGCCGCGCACCCGTACCGATGGCCGGCGATCGGCCGGCGACGCGACGTGGAGAAGACGACCCGCGAAGAGCTGTACCGGTTCTATCGCCGCGCCTATTGCCCCTCGAACGCGACGCTTGTCGTGGCGGGCGACTTCGACGAGGAGCAGACGCTCCGGTCGATCCGCAGGGCGTTCGGCGCCCTCCCGCCGGGCGAGCCGCTCGAGCCGTCGCGGACAGAGGAGCTCGCGCAGCGCGGCGAGCGCCGCGTGCAGATCGAGCGGGGCGGGGAAACCGCCTGTCTCCAGCTGCTCTACCGGACCCCCGCTGTCGGGGACCGCGACGTCGTCCCGCTCCTCGTCCTGAACGCGGCGCTCGGGGGGGCCGACACCCTCACGGCGCACGGTGCGGAGTGGCGGGGGCCTGCGGCGCGATCCTCCCGCCTCCACCGCGGGCTCGTGGAGACGGGCCTCGCGTCGAAGGCGGGATCGCTTTTCATCCCGACGAAGCAGCCGTTCGTCTTCTGCGTCTACGCGACCGCGGCCCGGGGCGTCGACCCGGCGCGCCTGGAGGAGGCGGCGGTGCGCGTGATGGAGGAGGCCGCCGCGGCGCGGCTCGGCGAGGCGGAGTTCCGGAAGGCGGTGAACGGTCTCCGGGCGCGTTTCATCTACGACTGCGAGGGGGCGGGGGGGTGGGCGCAGATGCTGGGGTACTATGCCACGATCGGCGACGCGTCGTTCCCGTGGGCGTTTCTCAAGGAGCTCGACCGGGTCAGCGCGGAGGATGTCAGGGCCGCGGCGGAGCGGAACCTGACGAAACAGACCAGGACCGTCGGCTGGAATCTGCCCTCCGGCGAAGCGGGCGGCGGCAGGCGTCCGGTCGAAACGGGGAGGGGCCCGGCCGACTATCGCGACGACGCCTCCGCGCCTGCGTTCGCCGCATTCCCGCGCCGGCGTTCGGGCGTCCGCCTCTGGCCGTGGGGGGACAACGGGGCGGGGGGGGCCGAGGCGCCCCCCGCCGCCGCGGCCGCGGCGCCCGGTCCCGCGCTGGGCGCGGTGCGCACCGTGTTGCCGAACGGGCTCGTTCTCGTCGTGCGCGAGAACCGCTCCTCCCCCACGATCGCCGCGCGCGTGGATATCGCCGCGGGAAGCTCCTTCGACCCGGCGGGGAAGGCGGGGCTGGCGCAGTTCACGGCGCGGATGCTCGACCGGGGCAGCCGCGCGATGAGCGCGGCGCTTCTCGCCGAGGTGATGGACTCCACCGGCACGGAGCTCGGAATCTCGTGCGAACGCGACCGGGCGTCGCTGTCGGTGCGGATGCTGCGCGGGAAGCTTCCGCTGGTGGCGGAACTGCTCTCCCAGATGCTCCGCGAGCCGGTCTTCCCCGCCGCGGAGGTCGAGATGCTCAGGGGCGCCCTCCTCGCCGAGATACAGGAGGACGCGCGGGACGCCGCCGCGGCCGCCGTGGACAGGGCGTACGAGCTCATCTACCCGCACGGGCACCCGTACCGGCACCGGGTCGCAGGGGACGCCAGGAGCGTGGGCGCGCTGCGGCGGGAGGATCTTGCGCGCTTCTTCGAGGCGCGTTACTCCCCCCGGACGACGACGATCGTGATCTCAGGGGACGTCGCCCCGGAGGAGGCGGCCGCGGCGATCGAGGCGCATTTCGGGTCGTGGGAAACCCGCGGCGTGGCGGGAGCGGCGAATCTCATGGCGCCGCCGCTTCCGGTGGAGACGAAATGGGAGATGCTGCGGTTCCCCGGCGGGAGCGAGGCGGAGATCGTCGTCGGCAGCCGCGGCGTCGCCTGGAACAACCCGGACCGCTGCGCCCTGCAGCTCATGAACCATCTGCTCGGCGGCTTCGGGACGGGGGGGCGGCTCACGCGCCTCCTCCGGGAGGGGCGGGACGGCGCGCGCCATCTCTCCAGTGCGTTCATCCCGTATCGCGGCGCGGGGGTCTTCCTCGTCCGTGCCGGCGTGAACCCGGAGAAGGCGGCCGAGGCGGTTCGCGAGATCAGGAACGAGCTCCTCGGGATGAAGGGCGACGGGGCCGCGGAGGCGGAGCTCCTGCGGAGCCGGGAGGCTCTCGTCAACGCCGTCCCGCGGGTGCGGGAGACCAACGCGGGGGTCGCCGACGCGCTCGCGGAGATGGAGTTCTTCCGGCTCGGCCTGGATTACCTGGAGCGCTGCCCGGGGCTTTTCGCCGCCGTGACGGAAAAGGAGGTCCGCCGCGTGGCGCACGAGTACCTCCACCCCGACAACCTCGTCATCGTCGTCGCCGGCCCCGTGGAGTAACCCTGGGGTCAGGTCCTTATTTCTTATTGTAAGAGAACCCGCTGCCGCCCGCCAATGCTGCTCTGCCAGATGAGGATTCGACCCCCCCGGGATCATTCGAACAGCGGCAGGTAGATATCCCGCATCAGCACGTCCCACGCGTAGCGGCGCTCCGCCGCGTCCCGGCCCGCCTGCCCCATCCGAACCCGAAGCGAGGGATCAGCGAGCAGGCGCGAGATCCCCGCGGCGAGCGCGGCGGGTTCGCCCGGATCGACGAGGATGCCCGTGACCCCGTCCTCGACGATGTCGGCCAGCCCCCCCGCGCGCGAGGCGACGACCGGCTTCCCCGCCGCCATCGCCTCAACCGCCGCGATGCCGAACGGTTCCCGCCATACCGACGGCACCACGCAGATGTCCGCCCCCGCGTAGAGGCGCGGCAGCTCCTCCTGGGAGCGCCACGAAACGAACCGCAGCGAATCGTCTCCGGCGTGCCCCGTGCTGTAGGTGGGGATCACGATCTCGAACCTTTCCCCGCGGCCCCGCAGGATGCGGGCGGCTTCGCGGAGGACGCGGAACCCCTTGCTCGGGTCGCCGCTCCGGCTCGTCATCAGCACCACGCAGTTCTCCCGCGCGGGAGCCGGCTCCGCCGACGGGGCGAATGCGGCCACGTCCACCCCGGACGGCGCGACGATCACCGAGGCGGCGTGCGGGGCGAGGAGGCCGCGCAGGAACCGGTTGTAGACGATCACCCGGGAGGCGCCGCGGAGGGCGGCCTTCACCCAGTGCCGGTACAGGGGCGTGAAGGCGAGCGCGCCGAGGAACTCGTGCGAAAACGCGTCGAGCGGCCTGAACCGGTGGTGCCGCACGGCGCAGCGCGTGCAGGCGAGGGTGTCGCGGAGGTACTGTTTTGGGCAGATCGCCCCATCGAGGAACTGCGTGCCGTAGTCCTTGATGCAGACCCCCTCGTAGGCGTAGAACCTCAGTATCGGCCTGAACCGCCTGAGGGCGGCCGCGAGAGGGAACTTCAAATACCAGCCGTCGCCGATGAAGAGGCGGTCGGGGCGGAGCCGCGCGACCCTTTCCGCGAACGCGCGGGGCAGATGCCGCGCGTTGAACGTCGTGCGGGTGAACGAAATCTTCTCGATCCTGAACGGAAGCTCCCCGGCGATCCGCCCGCGCGGGAACAGGTCCGGAAAGTCGGGGACGAGGAGGGTGACCTCGTGGCGCGCGGAGAGCCGCGTCATCAGCTCCTTGAGGTCGACGCGCGCGCCGCCGTCGGGCGGCCAGTTGAACAACAGGTCTATGAAAACGATTCTGGCCATACGGCTCTCCCCGCCGCGGCTCGACGCCGATCTTCGCACACACCGGATCAGTGCGCCGATCCGCTGCGCTCCGCGGCGACAACGAGGCCGGGCCTCCGCGCCCCCTGCGGCAACGTCACTCCTTCACGGCGAGGAAGACGTTCCCCGCGGGATAGAGTGCGAATTTCCAATAGGTCACCGCCCGCCGCACGGCGAAGCCGTTCCTCGAGAGGAGGCGCCGGATCGTCCGGGGTGAGCGGGGGGTGAACGGGCCGGGGATGCGGACGGGCCTCGGCACGAAGCGGGGCAGGCGGCAGCGGACCCAGGTGAGGGGGTCGAAGAGGAGGGTCTGGGCCAAAAAGACGCCGCCGGGCCTGAGCGTCGCGCGGGCCTGCGCGAAGAGCGAGTCGATCTGCGCACGGGAGAGGTAGCTCAACACGCCGATGCACAGCATCGCATCGCACGAGGAGGCGCGGAACGGGAGCGCCCGCACATCGCCGCGCAGGAGGCGCGCCCCGGGGAGATTTTGGCGGCAGACCGCGAGCATCGGTCCGGAGAGGTCGAGGCCGATCCAGCGGGCCCCCTCGCCGACGAGCCGCCTGCCGTAGAAGCCGGGGCCGCAGCCGAGCTCGATGACGTCCCTGTCGCGCACCGGGGGGAGGAGGGAGAGGCAGAGCTCCATCCGGGCGACGGCGCGCGCCCGCACGTTCCCCTGGAAGATCCCCCAGCGTCCGGCGCCGCCGTCACGGTACAGGCTCTCCCAGTTCCGGGCCTCGTCGTCGAACAGCGCCTTTCTCCCGCCGCCCATATCCCCCGCCCGCTTCATGCCCCGGCCGCGATCAGCCCGCCAGTCTGTACAGCGCCTTGACCCGGTCGATCTCATCCCGCCGACGCCGGACGTCCCAGCCGAGCTCCCGCCCCATAAGGTCCGCGCACGCCGTGAGGCAGTCGTCGCCGGGGCATCCGGCGGTCCCGAGCTCCGTGCGCCGGAAGACCGCGTCGGCGAGCGAGACCGCCATCTCCTCCCGCACGGCGCGGACGATCTCGGCCCCGAGCACGGCGGGCCGGCAGGGGAGGGGGCGGGAGAGGGGGCGCTCCCGCTCGGCGAGGGCGATGACCTCGGCGTGCAGCGAGCCGTACTGGCACACGAGCCGACGCGCGACCTCCTCTCCGAGCCAGGCGGGCCTCGCCCGAACGGCCGCGGCGAGGAACTCGTCGAAGCGCCCGACGTCGCCCCCGGGGACGGGGGTGGTGGCGCTCGCGCTCGGACGCCGGGGGAGGCCGAGCTTCCGGAGGACGAGGTGCACCGCCTTTTCGGCCACATCGCGCGCGGTGGTGTACTTGACGCCGACCATCGTCGCGATCCCGTCCCACCCGTGCCGCCGCCGGTGGTCGGTGAGGCGGTAGTGCTTCATCAGGACCGCCTCGCCGGTCCTGCGGTTGACGCGTTGCATCGGGAGGATGCCGCGGTAGACGCAGCGGACGTCGCCGCGGGAGAGGCGTGCGCCGGGGTAGGCGGCGTTGATCGCATCGAGGAGCGCCGCGACCTCCCGCTCGGTCACGCGGTCTTCGTCCGGGCGGCCGGAGAACGGGGCGTGGACCGTGCCGACCAGCGATGCGTCCCGCCACGGGGTGACGAACCAGAGGCGCTTCCCCTTGAAGGCGGCGGAGGCGGCCGTCGCCGACGAGAGGCCCGCGCCGCAGCCGCGGATGAACGGGCGCGTCACGATGAGGAGCGCCGTGGAGAGGGGGATCGGCGGGGTGGCCAGGCGCGGGTCGAGGCGCGCGAGGAGCTCGTCGGTCCACGGGCCCGCCGCGTTCAGCACGAGCCGCGCCTGGATGTCGAATCGTTTCCCGGTCGTTCGGTCGAGCGCCGAGACGCCCACGACCCTCCGTTTGTCGGCGAGGAACCCGACCGCCTCCACGTAGTTGGCGGCCGCCGCCCCCTTCTCGCACGCCCCGAGCACAAACGAGAGGAGGAGCCGCTCGGTGTTGTGCGCCTGGCAGTCGTGCCATACCGCCCCCCCCGTGAGCCCCTTCGTCGGGATGCCGGGGAGGAGTTCGAGCACCCTCCGGCGCGAGACGGTCCTGCCGCGCGGGATCCTCTTGGCGGGGTCGTCGATTCGGTTCCGGTCGAGTCCGACGAGATCGTTCGCGAGCATCGCGACCGCCAGCGCCTCGCGGCCTCGGGTGAGATGTCCGTAGGTCGGCATGACGCAGGGGAACGGGCTGACGAACTGCGGCGCGATCCGCATCAGGGTTCGGCGTTCGCGTATCGATTCGCGCATCCGTTTCAGATCCGCCTGCTGCAGGTAGCGGAGGCCGCCGTGGATGGTCTTCTGGCTGTGCTGGGAGGTCGCGCCGCCGAAGTCGCCCCGGTCGATGAGGGCGACGCGAAGGCCCCTGAGAGAGGCGTCCCAGGCCGCGCAGGCCCCGTAGATGCCCGCCCCCACGATGAGCAGATCGAACTCCTCCGAGGCGAGCCGGTCGATTCCCCTTCTCATCGGCCGGATCCTTGCGCCCCGCCTCCGCCCGCCTCCGACGGATGCCGCCGGTCCCCGACCTGTTTCGCGGGGACGCCGTAGGCGATCGCGTAGGCGGGGATCTCCTTGTTCACCAGCGCGCATGCCCCCACGATCGCGTGGGCGCCTATCTTCACGCCGTCGAGGATCGTGGCGCGCGACCCGATCCAGACGTCGTCGCCGATGGAGACCCCCCCCTTGGAGATCATCCCCTGCGCGACGATGGGGACGTCCGCCCGGGCGAAGGCGTGCTGGCCCCCGGCGATGATGCAGGACGCCGGGGCGAGGAGGAGATGCTCCCCCGCCACGAGACTGCTGGTGGAGGCGAGGATGCTGTGCGAACCGATGCCGGCGCCGGCGCCGATCTCGATCGTCCCCTCCTTGGTGCGGAGGATGGAGAAGCGGGAGACGATGGTGCGGTCCCCGAGCGTGATGCCGCCGCAGTTCTCCCCGCGCGCGTCGAGCGTGCAGTAGTCGTCGATGGCGACGTGGTTTCCCAGCGAGATCCGCCCCGGGTGGCGGAGCGTAACGCCCGTGCCGATGATGACGCCGCGGCCCATCCTCTTGAACAGGGGACGGTAGAAGATCCGGCGAAGCAGGATCCCGAGCGCGCCGGGGATGTTCGAGAAGAGCAGGAGCAGGAGCTCGTAGCGGAGGAGGCCGAGGATCCCCCCCTCCCCGAAGACGAGTCTGCGGTACTTAGCGAGCGCCCCCTCTCGCGGGTCGCTGAGGGCCTCGCCCAGAAAGCTGCGTCCGGAGAGCGGCGTTTCCTTGGGCATCTCCATCCTCCTGGCCACACTATACCACAACGTCGCGGCGGCGGGCGAGGGGATCCTCCCCGGCGACCGACCGGGTGTCTCCCCGATTCTCCGGTCCGTCGGTTTCGTGTGCACCCGGCGGTTCAAGATTCCAAGGAGTTGCGTGGCGTCCGTTTGGGAGCCGGCAGATGGCGTGCAGGCGGTTTTGACGGCCCTGCCTTCATCCATGACTCCGTGGGGGCGTGCGCTGCCAACGGACGGCACACGGGCATCTCCCGGGCGCCCGAGCGGCGGCTGAAACACCCTGCGGGGGCGGAACCGTGTCTCCCTCGGCATGGCGCGCATAGGGCAGGCCGTTGATCGGATTCCGGAGGGTGGCGTTGCGGATGGATCCGGGCCGAGGGGGAAGATCCTTCCCGCGGTTCTCGTCGGCGCGTATCTCATCCGATCGCGGGGGGGAGGACACGGTATCGGGTGACGGTATCCCCCGCACGGGCGACGCCCCCCCCTCGTGCGGTGCGGCACGGATGGCCTGCGTTGAATCGAACGCCCACGACTCCGGGAGCTGTCGGTCGGGGGGGGCGTGCGTACGGGGCGGAACAGCAGTCCGTTGCGCGGGGCGAGGGGGCCTGCCATTCGGGCAGAGCGGCTCATCTCCGATATCCCTTCCTTCACTGCCACCCCCTCCTCGGAGGGGCATTCTAGGGGAGACTTCCAATGAGTCCATAGGGGGACAGTATCATCGAGGTATAACAAGGTCCCGAAAGATCGTTGACATCGCCTGATGGACGTGGCACTATCCCGTTCCTGCGCTTGGGCTGAATGTGTTGCCCGGCGGCCCGCCTCCTCGGGAGAGGGGCGGCGCGAGGAGTGCAACGGAGATGAAGATCGATACGCACCTGGATGCGTCCCTGCTCGACAAGGGCAGGGAGGAGCGCGAGAAAAAGGAGCGGGCGCGCGAGGAGCTGCGCCGGCTCTACGACGAGACGATCAAGCCGATCCATGCCGGCAAGATCGTGGAGGGGACGATCCTCGAGGTCGGCAAGGACTCCGTCCTCGTGGACATCGGCTACAAGTCCGAGGGCGCCATCGCCATCGAGGAGTTCAGGGACCGGGACGCCCTCAAGGTCGGCGACAAGGTGCAGGTGCTCCTCGAGTCGAAGGAGGACCAGGACGGCGTCGTGGTCCTCTCGAAGGTCAAGGCCGACAAGCTGAGCCACTGGGAGGAGACGGTCGCCCTCTGCAAGGAGGGGAAGCTCGTCAAGGGGCGCGTCATCCGGAAGGTCAAGGGCGGCCTGATGGTCGACATCGGCCTCGAGGCGTTCCTCCCGGCGTCGCATATCGGCCTCCGCCACGTGAAGAACATGGAGAGCTTCATCGGGAAGGACCTCGAGTTCAAGGTCATCAAGATCAACCCGGAGCGCCGGAACGTCGTCCTCTCGCGCCGCGTCCTCCTCGAGGAGGAGCGGAAACGGCAGCGCGAGCTTGTATTCGCGACGGTGAAGGTCGGCGACATCATCGAGGGCGTCGTCAAGAACATCACCGACTTCGGCGCCTTCATCGACCTGAAAGGCATCGACGGGCTCCTGCACATCACCGACATGAGCTGGGGGCGCGTCAGCCACCCGTCCGAGGTCCTCGCGGTCGGCACCTCGGTCAAGGTCAAGGTCCTCGACTTCGACAAGCAGCGCGAGCGGATCTCGCTCGGCCTCAAGCAGCTCCTCCCGAACCCGTGGGACACGATCGGCGACCGGTACCCGATCGGCTCGAAGGTGAAGGGGCGCGTGACCAACATCGTGGCCTACGGCGCCTTCGTCGAGCTGGAGAAAGGGATCGAGGGGCTCGTCCACATCTCCGAGATGTCGTGGACCCGCAAGATCAGCCACCCGTCGGAGATCCTCGGCATCGGGGACACGGTGGAGGCGATGGTCCTGAACACCGACCGGGACGCGCAGAAGATCTCGCTCGGGCTGCGCCAGACCGAGCTGAACCCGTGGACAGTCGTGGAGGACAAGTACCCGGTGGGCACGGTGATCAAGGGCAAGATCCGCAATATCGTCCCGTACGGCGCCTTCATCGAGCTCGAGGAGGGGCTCGAGGGACTCATCCACATCTCGGACATCTCCTGGACGCGGAAACTGAACCACCCCTCGGAGATGCTCAAGCGCGGAGAGATCGTCGAGGCCAAGATCCTCTCCGTCGACCAGGAGAACAAGAAGATCTCCCTCGGCATCAAGCAGCTCAAGGGCAATCCCTGGGACGGCATCGAGCGCCGTTTCAACGTCGGGGACGCCGTGACCGGGACCATCAGCAACATCACCGGTTTCGGCCTCTTCGTGGAGCTCGGCGACGGCATCGAGGGGCTCGTCCACATCTCGCAGATCGACAAGCGGCAGGACGAGGACATCAAGACGACGCACAAGGTCGGCGACCAGGTCACCGCGCGCATCCTGCGCATCGACCCGGTCGAGCGGAAGATAGGCCTCAGCATCAAGGAGTACCTCGAGATGCCCGACCGCGGCCGCGGGGGCGGGAAGGAAGGCGCGCCGCGTCCCGAACCGACCGTGCACAACCCGGTGCTCTCGGAGGATATCTCCTTCACCGCCCTGGGCGGCGAGGAGAGCGACCGGGGCGACTCCTGACGCCGCGGCGCGTGTGCACCAGGCAGCGACGGACGGCCGCGGCGACGCGGCCGTCCCTGTTTCGGGGGTGAAGGCGATGCCCACGTCGGATTCCGTGCGGGCGCAGATTGCGCGCATCCGAAGGGGTTCGGTGACGCTCGAGACGGAAGCCGAGCTCGCCGGGCGCCTGAAGGAGGGGAGGCCGCTCCGGATCAAGTTCGGCGCGGACCCGAGCGCCCCCGATATCCATCTCGGCCACGCGGTCGTGCTCTCCAAGCTGCGCCTCTTCCAGGATCTCGGCCACCGGGTCATCTTCATCATCGGCGACTTCACGGCGTGTATCGGCGATCCGAGCGGGCGGTCGAAGACGCGCCCGCAGCTTTCCCGCGAGGAGGTCGCCCGAAACGCGGAAACCTACACCGCCCAGGTCTTCAAGATCCTCGACCCCGACAGCACGGAGGTGGTCTTCAACAGCCGGTGGCTGGACCGTCTCACCTTCGCTGACGTGGTGCGGCTCTCGTCAAAGACGACGGTCGCCCAGATGCTCCAGCGCGAGGACTACGCCACGCGCCACGCCTCCGGCGTGCCGATCTCGCTGCACGAGTTTTTGTACCCGCTCGCGCAGGGGTACGATTCGGTCGAGGTGAAGGCCGATCTGGAGATCGGCGGCACCGACCAGACATTCAACCTGCTCCTCGGCCGGGAGCTCCAGCGCGCCTACGGCGTCCCGCCGCAGGTCGTTCTCACGATGCCGCTGCTCGAGGGTCTCGACGGCGTCGAGAAGATGAGCAAGTCGCTCGGCAACTGCATCGGGATCACGGAGCCGCCGTTCGAGATCTACGGGAAGCTGATGAGCATCCCCGATTCGCTGATGCCGCGGTATTTCGACCTGCTGACCGGCCTCGATTTCGCGGCGCTGCAGCGGGAGACGCCGCATCCGCGCGATCTCAAGATGCGCCTCGCGCGCGAGATCGTCGGCAGGTTTCACGGCGTCGAGGCCGCCGCGCGGGCCCAGGAGAACTTTACGGTCGCCTTCGGCTCCAGGGGCGTCCCGGCGGACGACGCCTGGGTGAAGGTGGTGGCGCTTCCCCCCGGGGAGTACCCGCTCCCGCATCTGCTTCGCGAGGCCGCCCTTGCCGCAACCGGTTCCGAGGCAAGGCGTAAGATTCGAGAGGGGGCGGTGCGCCTGGACGGGGTCAGGGTGGTCGACGAGAACGCGCGGATCGCGGTGCGGCCCGGCGACGCGGCGCGCATCCTGCAGCTCGGGAGGCGCAGGTTCGCCCGGCTGGTGCCCGCCGAGGGGCGGAAAACGGGCTGAAAAGATTCCGCGTTTATTTGCGTTTTTCCTGTTGACAGCGTGTGTGCGCCGCGGTAGAATGTGCGCAGCTAAAGTGGGTATGCGTCCGCGAGCAGCAATGCGAGGGACAAATGCCGGATAGCTCCTGAAGAGATTTTAGGGAGTTCTTTGAGTCAACGACGAGGACATCGTTCGGTGTCCTTTTTTTTCGTCCCGCACGGCGGGACGGATGGCTCTTTGAAAACTGGATAGTGCGATGCGCCAGAAGTCGAGCCAACGTCAAGTAGATCCCGGCACGGACGGAGCGATCCGGACGGACCGGGATGTCACGAGCTCTCTACGGAGAGTTTGATCCTGGCTCAGAACGAACGCTGGCGGCGTGGATTAGGCATGCAAGTCGAACGATCCCGCAAGGGATAGTGGCGAAAGGGTGCGTAACACGTGGGCAATCTGCCCCCGAAACGGGAATAACTTCGGGAAACCGAAGCTAATACCTGATGACACCGAGCTGCCGCATGGTGGCACGGTGAAAGGCGTCCGCAAGGGTGCCGATCGGGGATGAGCCCGCGGCCTATCAGCTAGTTGGTGAGGTAACGGCCCACCAAGGCGATGACGGGTAGCCGGCCTGAGAGGGTGGTCGGCCACATTGGGACTGAGACACTGCCCAGACTCCTACGGGAGGCTGCAGTCGAGGATCTTCCGCAATGGGGGAAACCCTGACGGAGCGACGCCGCGTGGAGGATGAAGGCCTTCGGGTCGTAAACTCCTGTCAGTCTGGAAGAAAATCTGCAGCAATGTGGATTGACCGTACAGGCAGAGGAAGCTCCGGCTAACTCCGTGCCAGCAGCCGCGGTAATACGGAGGGAGCGAGCGTTGTTCGGAATCATTGGGCGTAAAGGGCATGTAGGCGGCTCTGTAAGTCGGGTGTGAAATCCCATCTCTCAAGGGTGGAACGGCATTCGAAACTGCAGGGCTTGAGTTCGGGGGAAGAGAGCGGAATTCTCGGTGTAGCGGTGATATGCGTAGATATCGAGAAGAACACCAGCGGCGTAAGCGGCTCTCTATCCTGAAACTGACGCTGAGGTGCGAAAGCCAGGGGAGCGAACGGGATTAGATACCCCGGTAGTCCTGGCCATAAACGATGTGCACTTGGTGTTGGGCCGCGAGGCTCAGTGCCGAAGCTAACGCATTAAGTGCACCGCCTGGGGAGTACGACCGCAAGGTTGAAACTCAAAGGAATTGACGGGGGCCCGCACAAGCGGTGGAGCATGTGGCTTAATTCGACGCAACGCGAAGAACCTTACCGGGGTTTGACATGCAGCTGCTCATCCTGCGAAAGCAGGACTCCTTCGAGGGTGCTGCACAGGTGCTGCATGGCTGTCGTCAGCTCGTGCCGTGAGGTGTTGGGTTAAGTCCCGCAACGAGCGCAACCCTTGTCCTTAGTTGCTAACACGAAAGGTGAGCACTCTAAGGAGACTGCCCCAGTCAATGGGGAGGAAGGTGGGGATGACGTCAAGTCATCATGGCCCTTATATCCCGGGCTGCACACGTGCTACAATGGCCGGTACAATGGGTAGCGACACCGCGAGGTGGAGCCAATCTCAAAAACCGGTCTCAGTTCGGATTGAAGTCTGCAACTCGACTTCATGAAGCTGGAATCGCTAGTAATGGCGGATCAGCTACGCCGCCGTGAATACGTTCCCGGGCCTTGTACACACCGCCCGTCACATCACGAAAGCTGGCTGTACCCGAAGTCGCTGTACCGACCCCGCAAGGGGAGGAAGGTGCCGAAGGTATGGTCAGTGATTGGGATGAAGTCGTAACAAGGTAGCCGTATCGGAAGGTGCGGCTGGATCACCTCCTTTCTAAGGACGACAAGACGGTGGTAAGACTTTTGAACGCATCGCACTATTCGGTTTTCAACGAGTCTGCTCTTTGAATGCGCGGATCTGAACTACAGTTGATGGTTTCTGCTGGATCGTTTCCAGGGTCGGGGAACGGATCACTAGAATCGAGAAACTGGAAACTGTGGTCCGGGCCTGTAGCTCAGATGGCTAGAGCGCACCCCTGATAAGGGTGAGGTCGGTAGTTCGATTCTACCCAGGCCCACCAGGTCAAGCTCTAAGCCGTAAGCGAAAAGCCGTACGCTCAGCTGTGCGCGTATAGCTTACGGCTTACAGCTTACAGCTCAAAGGGGCTGTAGCTCAGATGGGAGAGCGCCAGCTTTGCAAGCTGGATGTCAGGGGTTCGATTCCCCTCAGCTCCACCAACCTGTATGCCGCGCGCGCAGTTCCGTTCTGAATGCGATCCGGCGCCTCGCGCCGGATACAGATAGATCGGTTCTTTGACAACTGGATAGAGAACTTCAATTTGCCGAGAAGAACTTTTGGTTAAGCTACTAAGAGCTTACGGTGGATGCCTTGGCAGCAATAGGCGACGAAGGACGCGGCAAGCTGCGATAAGCCTCGGGGAGCCGCAAGCAGGCTTTGATCCGGGGATTTCCGAATGGGGAAACCCTCCCGGAGTAATGTCCGGGAATCCCGCCTTGGCGGGAAGCGACACTGGGAGAAGTGAAACATCTCAGTAACCCATGGAAGAGAAACCGAAATGGTATTCCCTGAGTAGTGGCGAACGAAACGGGAACAGCCTAAACCTCCTGTGGAGTATAGCCTGCACGCGTTTTCACGGGGGGGGTTGAGGGAGTTGGTCGCCCTGTGGTGCAGACCAGAGGGCCTGTTACAAACCGAACCTGTAGCCGAATCCCCTGGAAAGGGGAATCATAGAAGGTGATAATCCTGTAGGCGAAACGGGCGAGGCAGGCTGGACCAGCCACCCAAGTAACACGGGACACGTGAAATTCCGTGTGAATCCGGGCCGACCACGGCCTAAGGCTAAATACTCATTGCTGACCGATAGTGAACCAGTACCGTGAGGGAAAGGTGAAAAGTACCCCGGTGAGGGGAGTGAAATAGTACCTGAAACCGTGAGCTTACAAGCAGTCGGAGCACTATAGTCCGGCGCGCAAGCGACGGACGATGTGTGACGGCGTGCCTTTTGCTTAATGAGCCGGCGAGTTGCTATGCGCGGCAAGACTAACCCGTAAGGGGCAGTCGCAGCGAAAGCGAGTCCGAATAGGGCGGCCAAAGTCGCGCGGAGCAGACCCGAAGCCGGGTGATCTACCCATGGCCAGGGCGAAACTTCGGTAACACGAAGGGGAGGCCCGAACCTTTGCACGTTGAAAAGTGTCTGGATGAGCTGTGGGTCGGAGTGAAAAGCTAATCGAACTCGGTGATAGCTGGTTCTCCCCGAAATAGCTTGAGGGCTAGCCTCGCAAAATGGACAGCGGAGGTAGAGCACTGAATGGTCTAGGGGTCTTACCGGACTACCAAACCCAATCAAACTCCGAATTCCGCTGCACCTTATTGCGGGAGTCAGACAGCGGGGGATAAGCTTCGTTGTCGAGAGGGAAACAGCCCAGATCGTCAGCTAAGGCCCCAAAATGCGGGTTAAGTGCGTAAGGATGTGGAATTGCTAAGACAGCTAGTATGTTGGCTTAGAGGCAGCCATCATTTAAAGAGTGCGTAACAGCTCACTAGTCGAGTAATTCCGCGCCGATAATGCTCGGGACTCAAGCCCGCTGCCGAAGCTACGGATGTCGATGTCCTGCATCGACAATCTCAACCACCCCACGGACGCGCTCCTGGATGGAGCGGCGTCTCTTCCGGGGACAGGGATTTGGGATTTTCGATGCAGGGCGTCGGCGTGGTAGGGGAGCGTTCCGCACGCGTCGAAGCCGTACCGCAAGGAGCGGTGGAGCGTGCAGAAGTGCTTATGCCGGCATGAGTAGCGATAATCCCGTTGAGAAAACGGGACGCCGAAAACCCAAGGTTTCCTGGGGAAGGTTAATCCGCCCAGGGTTAGTCGATACCTAAGTCGAGGCCGAAAGGCGTAGATGATGGATGAGCCGTTAATATTCGGCTACTACCTTGACGGCGTTGTCGGGCGCAAGCCCGGCAGTGCTATGGAGTCGCGCAGGAGGCTAGGTCAGCCCCCGATCGGAAGTGGGGGTCCAAGCCTGTAGAGGGTCCCGGCAGGAAAATCCACCGGGACATCAACCTCAAGGGGTGACGGGACGCCGATCCCACGGGAGAGGCGGATTGATCGATGCCACGCTGCCAAGAAAAGGCTTCTATGCAGTCGTCAGGGTAATCGTACCGTAAACCGACACAGGTGGGAGGGGTGAATATCCTAAGGCGCTCGAGAGAACCCTCGTTAAGGAACTCGGCAATCTAGCCCCGTAACTTCGGAAGAAGGGGTGCCCTTTCCCGTGAGATCCTCGCGGATGGAGCGGGATGGGGCCGCAGTGAAAGGGTCCAGGCGACTGTTTACTAAAAACACAGGTCTCTGCTAAGTCGAAAGACGATGTATAGAGACTGACAAGTGACCAATGCCGAAAGGTTAAGGTGAGGGGTCAGCTCGCGATTATATCAAGGGCAAAGCTCTGAACCGAAGCCCCGGTGAATGTCGGCCGTAACTATAACGGTCCTAAGGTAGCGAAATTCCTTGTCGGGTAAGTTCCGACCTGCACGAATCGTGTAACGATCTGGGCGCTGTCTCAACG